>JAPSGR010000118.1 GCA_031177355.1 Candidatus Nitrosocosmicus sp.
TTTACTCAACGTCCCACACTGTAGTTTGGAACTAGGACTTGACAGAAATAAGCTGGGAGTTTCAAAATTGTTTTTATATATTAAAAAAAACTAAACTAACAAACGATCAATTTAGAATTATCATACTACTAATTAACGAACATTTGTATTTTACCGCTGGTTAATATCCAAAAATCAAATTCGTTATCTTACATATCTTTAGGATTATTATCGATAATCGATCTAGCCCTTTTAAAAACTTCAATCCACATTGACCAATCTAAAAGTTTGGTATTCGTATTTCTTCTGCTTGGATGATAGGAAACAATAAGTACCTTTTCCATGTCAATATTATAAACACTACCATGTTTGAATTTTAATCCACATATGCTAGTCAATTTGCAATAGGAATCGAATGCTATTTTGCCGAGAGTAACAATAACTTTTAAAGTATTATTTAATAATTCAATTTCTTTTTTCAAGTGCATAGAACAATTGAGTATTTCATTTGACGTTGGTTTATTAAGAGGAGGAGCACATTTTACCACCGATGTAACATACGCGCCTTTCAACATCAATCCGTCATTAATCGTAATACTTGTTGGAATATTAGCAAATCTTGTTTCAAACATCGCTCTCATTAACCACTCTCCGGAACTATCTCCAGTAAACATGCGTCCTGTTCTGTTACCACCATTAAAAGCTGGGGCCAAGCCAATTACTAACAAACTGGCTTTAGGATCACCAAATGAAGGTACTGGTCTATTCCAATACTGCTGTTTTCTGAAGATGATAGGCTTCCTCAATCCTTCTGAATTAATATACTCAATTAGACGAGGACATAATCTGCAATCAGAAACCTCATTGTTCATTTCATTTAATATCACATCATTAAAATCGTGCATACCTTTTCAACAGACAAATCGGATCATATATTACGGATAATTTTATTTTTATGCACATTTAGGTTGATTCATCCTCTCCGCTTCATCCATAAATTTGTTTTTTTCATACATGCAGAGTTATAGAGTCAACAACATTTTAGAAGTTATTAGGTATTTTTTTATTTGCTTCATTTCTAACACTTTTAATCATCATTTTTACAAGTCAGGAGTGTAAGTATAAATATTAGCATTATAAATATTTATTTTCACTGTCATATTAGTATCCTTATATTCAAGAGTTAAAAAAAGTGTATGAAGTCAGAGGAACATATTCATTATCAATTTCATTGTCCTTTTGTCCTTCTAAATTTACATTTTGGGCATATAGTACCATGGTTAAGATTTTATTTTTTACATTCAGAGTATCAGGAATCTGAAATTCCAGATCTATATCGTTCTTATTTAATTCCCATTTTTTTGCTTCGATTATTTTATAGGTATCATCATCCCCTTCTGGAATATACTTCAAATCTGAAGGTAATGGCTTAGACACCATTAGTTTCAAGTCGCCAAAATCATAACTATTCTTGTCCTTATTCTTTTCATAGTTAAGTTTAGTGGGATACTCATCTAAGAAGAAGGATGCATGATTGATTGCAAAATTAAAATTATCTGGATCATTGATTTTAGCTTTGAGTTTGATGTTATGATCGTCTTTCATTATCATAAAATTAGGTTTCAGGTAATGGTTTTCAAAATTTTGTACCATGACAAAATAATAGTCATTGAAAGCAATACCAATACTTACATGAGTATGGTATTTGTTTAAGATATTATTTTTGTGTCCATTATTGCAACAGATTTGATCATTATACATCATAGAGTGTTGTAGATCACTTATGGCTTTGTACTGATCAATTATAGGACAATAGAATCTTGTATGATCAAAACAAAGATCGGATACCGTATAGGAATTTTGACTACCATTAGCAAGAACGTAACTGATTTGACCTACATTTTGCTGTACGTAACCGGTCCCGTTATATAACGAATATAACATAAAAGGCTTAAACCCATCAATCGATAGGTGA
>JAPSGR010000032.1 GCA_031177355.1 Candidatus Nitrosocosmicus sp.
GTATTTGTGTACGTTTAGAAAAAGGGGAGCAAATCAGAAACCGAATGTCTTTCTTAGACAAGATGACATTATTCTATAATAATAAATTCTTTATAATTATTTTGATACTTTTTATAACATCATTTATGCATTTATGGAATCCAATTGGGTTTCCAAATATCCATGTTGATGAGGGAACATATATGTTCAGAGCAATGCACCTGTTGACGACAGGAAATATAGACTGGAACACCTCTTTTTATGATCATCCCTACTTTGGGCCAATTTTTCTAGCAAGTATGCTATATGTAATAAATTATCCGTCCATTATAACTCCAGACATTCAGAATGTTTCTTCAATGTATTCTTCATATTCAATCCCACGAATCCTTATGGGAATTTTAGCAATTATAGACACCATCCTTATTTACGCCATAACAAAGATTCGTTATGGACGCAATGCCGCAATTATTTCGGCTTTACTATTTTCAGTGATGCCTTTTACTTGGGGATTACGAAGGATCTACCTAGAATCGCTTCTCTATCCACTTTTATTAAGCTCGATTTTGATCGTGTTGTATCTAAATTCTTATACCACCCTCACGCAAAAAATTTCGCGACTCTTAGTCTTATTCTCTGGAATATTATTTGGATTAGCGATATTTACCAAATCTCCAGTGGTAACTATGATACCATTGCTAACTATTTACTCTTATAAATATAATAGAAAAATTATACATGTAGTTTTATTTCTTATCCCTGTATTAATTATCTCTTTGATATGGCCCCTTGATTCAATGCTGAAGGGTGAATTTCATCAATGGTTTCTAGGGGTAACTTCACAGATAGAAAGACAAAATGACTCCATATTTGACTCATTATATGATATTTTTCTCATAGATCCCTTTATCCTATCTCTTGGGCTGGCTGGAACTGCCTTTGCTTTAATTAAGAGAGACTATTTTATAGTTTTTGGAATAATCCCATTTTTAGCATTTTTTTCTTTTATTATTTCATATGTAAATTGGTTTTATTTTATTCCAATATTTGGATTTCTTTGCATATCCTCTGGAGTCCTATTAGAACGGATAATTAAACATATTCATAGAAACTTAGCAGTATCAGTCTTGATACCTAGTGTAGTAATATCTTTTGGAATTCTTTCTACATATGCCCTAATTTCAACTGATATATCGTCCTTTCAATTTGAGGCCATGTCTCATATTAATACATTATTGATCAGAGATTCAACAAATCACACCGTGTTTGAGAATAAGCCATACTCGCAAATATCTAAATTAAACAAATCAATACAGGATGATGACGTTCAGAGAGGATCTAGGCTTGGTGATGAAAAAGAGAACAGTAAATCAATTGTGATTATTGCAAGTCCTATTTATTCATGGGTATATAAATTCATTTATGGGTATGACAATACATTTTATAGTTATACTGAAGATACTGAAATAAAGAACGGAAGTAAAGTAATTTTGGTGCTAGATAGATATTTTAGAGAATATATGACCAATAATTTAGAATCAAGGAACAATTCATGGAATGAAAATTTAGCGACATCTGATAAATTATATAAGATACTGGATGGAACGGATACTTCAGAGTATTTTTCAGGAACAAGTAGAAACTTTGACTTTTATCAATATCCTTACACAAGTATGAGGTTTAATTTAGGCGGTAGTCCTATCGAAATAAGGTCAAACTAAACATTTGAGGATCAGCATTCAATCTTTTTCTATCTACTTGATATTATACAAGGAATGGATGTAATTTTACACTTGGTTGTAAATTAATAAAAAGGATATTTATCTATTCATTAATTATTAGCATTTTTCATATCCTAGTTTATAGAGATCATTACATACTAATGTACTTGTAACATTATACAGTGGTTCATTGGTTTTTATGTTCATGGCTGATTGGGATTCTAATATTTTGAGACTTGTTTCGGGATTAAGACGGAGATTGATTTCAGATTTATCAGTTTGTTGATTTCCATCATACAGGCCATAATATATTGCAGAAGTGTCATTTGAAAGCAATGTTTGTAACTGCATGAAACTAACATCTTTATTTGGAACATCGAGAATAAAGGTTTCATTGATAGGGATATCCATATATACTTTTGCCTGATCTAACAATTCATCGAAATTATCAAAATCCTGCAATTGTCCTACAATTAGATTGTTAAATTTAAAATCTTGATTATCTGAAGGTTTAGTATAATTTGGGGTAAATTTGACTAGTTGGTACCAATTAGTGAGTTGAAAAGGAAATAGTTCATCGTCAAGATCTCTTGTGATCTCTACGTTCCCCTTTGTAATAAGGGCAGATAGATATAGTGTTCCAGTATCTTTAGGTTCAACGTTAACAGAGATGTTAGATGGGATTTGTTCAAAAGATAAACTGTTATTTTGTATAGAATCATTATTGTCAAAATCAAGGTATGCACTGCTATTGCTACTGCTACTTGCTAATACGCCTGAAGGGGCGGCATACTCGATGTTTATATAGAGAAGGACGGTGAATGCAACAAAGTGTAATGATATTAACCATAGATATTTTTTCCTGTTAATAAGGCGGTCGATCATGTTTTGGTATCGAGATATATGTTCTATTTATATTTACATAGCATTTTCAATTTCAAGAACAAGTTGCCTCTGTAACCATTTATAAATTAAGAAGGAAATATTTATGCCTAATACTTTTAAATAAAAACTTTAGTAAAAATCTCAAAAGTGATAATATTAAGTATATTTTTATGTGGAATCTAAACTCGAACTTATAGTGTTATCTTTTTCGCGTTAATAGATGGAAGATGAATTGATCATTGATTAAACGTACAAGAGTACAAAGTAATAAAATAAAATATGTTTTGATTATCTTAATACCTATTGTATTATCTTCATTTACTCATTTATGGAACCCAACAGGATTTCCTACTATATACATAGATGAGGACCACTATATGAGACGTGCCCTTCATGTTTTAGAAGGCCACGGTCCACAAGAATCAAGTACAATTTATGACCATCCTTACGATCATCCCTACTTTGGACAGATTTTTTTAGCAGCTATGTTAAAGATATCAGATTACAAATATCAAATTGATAAGACCACCGAAACTACTGAATCAATTGAGCAATTATACACTACTCCTAGAATACTAATGGGAATTCTAGCAGTAATAGATACAATTCTAGTTTATAAGATTGGCGAAATCTGGTTAGGAAGAAAGGTCGGGTTTGTAGCAGCTATCCTATTTGGGGTATTGCCTCTAACGTGGATGTTAAGAATGGTATTATTAGATACATTATTGCTACCGTTTTTTCTATCATCCATACTCTTAGCACTTTACTCAGGAAGAATGTATAAAAGCAATAATAGTAAGAACTTACTGGCTACCATATGTGTATTGATATCGGGAATTGTCCTCGGATTGGCCATATTTACAAAGATACCAATAATAACATTCATTCCACTGATAGGATATTTAATTTACAAAAATAATAAAAGCATAAAGAAAGTAGGTATTTGGTTAATTCCAGTATTTGCAATCCCTCTTCTTTGGCCAGCATATATAATCTATACTGGAGATATCGAGAATGGAATTAATGGAATTTTATATCAAGTAGAAAGAGGGGAAAGAAATTTTATTGACACAATTACTTTTATTTTCCTTGCAGATCCAGTTTTAATAACTTTAGGAGTCTGCGGAGGTTCAGCACTCACCTTAATAAAAAGAGATAGTATTTTTGCACTCTGGACAATACCCTATTTCTTATTCATCTACTTTATTGGCGGCATTGTAAAATACTTTCATTTCATAGAATTGTTACCAATATTGGCAATAGCAGCAGGGTTTATAATAGTAACAACAAGCAATAAGGTATCTTTGAAGGGCAAAAAGAAACTTGGTGGTAATAAAATATCACAAACAGTCATGCCAATTATTATAGTAGCCGCAATAGGATTATTTGGATTAATAAGTACTGTTATGCTAATTAGTGCTAGCACTAATGAAACTTTTTTTGAGTTATCTGCATTTATCTCAAATTACGTCACTTCTAATACAGATCTTGATGAGAGCACAACACTAATGGGTCAACATTGGACTCGCAGTTTTTCATGGATTCCTATGTATGTTCATGATAAGGTAAATTTTGTAAAAGACGTATTTCCAGAAAGATACTTAAAAGAACCTCTCAAAACAAATGACGTTTTAATGATTGTAGATAGTCAATTAAAACGTGATATATTTAATCATTCTGTTCAAGGTAAACATTTAGATGAAATTAGAAAAATTTATCATAATTCAGATAGAACAGGACTATTTGTAGATATCCCCACAAAAAACTACAATGTAGATCAATATCCGTTTACCAATATGAAGGAAGGCAGACAATTGGGACTAATTGAAGTTAGATCCAATCAAGAGAATAGTCAAATGGCATTTGCACTTACCTCAAACACATCTACAAATATTACCAACTCAAGTTTGACTACGTCACAAATTGCTATGCCAACACTTACCAATCCCAATTTGAGAGTAGAGCTTGTAGCTAGTGGGCTTAGTTACCCCACAACCATGGCATTTGTAGGAAAGGACGATATTCTGGTTTTAGAAAAAATGAATGGCACAATCAAGAGAATAGTGAATGGAAATATCTTAGAAGAACCAGTTTTGGATCTAAATGTTGCAAACAAGATAGAAAGAGGGTTACTTGGAATTGATGTTGCCAATCAAACATTAAATAACGTCACTGGCGAAAGAACCTATGCCTATATTTTCTATACTCAATCATTAAAAGATGGAAACGATATATGTTCAGGAGCAACAAATTGTGACGAGAAAACAAATCCACTAGGTAACAGGGTTTATAGATATGAATGGACAGGCAATGAATTGATCAATCCCTCCCTCATACTTGATATACCGGTTGGTCCAGGAGCAGATCATAATGGCGGAGTATTAAAGGTAGGTCCGGATGGTAATATTTATACACTTGTGGGAGATGGAGACAGTTGTTGGGAAGACGAGTTTTGTACCGGTACTTTTCAAGAAAGTACTGTGAATGCAGAATCATCAAATGTTCCTACGGGTCATCCCCCTGATGGCAGAGGAGGAATCCTACGCATAACTCCATTTGGTGAACCAATATTAGGTGGAGAAAATAAAACTACAGGTATATTGGCGGACCATAGCCCATTAAACAAATACTTTGCTTATGGAATTAGAAATGGGTTTGGACTTGCCTTTGATCCCGTCTCAAACAAATTATGGGACACAGAAAATGGTCCTGGCTATGGAGACGAGATAAACCTGGTAGGACCTGGATTTAATAGTGGATGGTTAAGAGTTCAAGGATGGTGGCCAGTTGAAAATGCACAACCATTGCCACCAGAGAGAGGTTATTTCGGGAAGGAGATGGTAACAATTCCAAATAACTTGGAAACTTTCGCAAACAAAGGGAGATACAGTAGTCCAGAGTTTGCTTGGAATATGTCAGTAGGAGTAACGGCGCTAGAGTTCCTAAAGAGTGACATTCTAGGAAGTCAATATCAAAACGATCTCTTTGCTGCAGACTATAACAATGACTATTTATATAATTTCAATTTGATTGAAGACCGAACCAAATTGGATCTCGACGGAGTTCTGACGGATAAAGTAGCTAATAGTAAAAAAGAACTTGACGATCTCGTTTTCGGAAAAGGATTTGGTGTGGCAACTGACATTAGGGAAGGACCAGATGGTTATCTCTATGTTCTTTCCCACATACATGGAAACCTTTATAGAATAGTTCCAAATTAGAACGGGGTTGATTCCATATAACATGAAAAGAGATGAGACAATGGTAACGAGAAGATAATCGTTCAAAAATAGTTTATCATCTCTCTTCATAGAGATATAGACTAGTCATTTGAAAGTTGCGTCTACAAGCAAGTAGACCGACTAGATAAGATTTATTTGATAGATTAATCGAATAGATTCTTACAGAGTAAGATAAAACTACCAAACTACAACTAAAGTAATCACCTAAATTAATTAGAAAGATTGCAAAGGTATCAATAGTGTCAAGGGTGATACCAATACTATATTATGATTAAAATTAAAGTAGCTAATAAGAAAAAAATAATTAAATAAGTCAAAATTAAATATCGACAAAATTTTTGAATGTTAGAGGCATATTCTAGTTTCAGAAAACAATCGTATGCATTATATAGTATTTTAATAATTTAGGTAATGTGAGATGAGGGAATTTCAGTGACTATGCTAAATGTTAATGATACCATACAACAAACTAGAGAAAATCAAAAATTTGTCTCTATTATTATCCCTACCTTTAACGAATCTATGAATATTACAGATTTATTAAATCAAATTCAATCACATATTCCCATTGAAACTAATGTAGAAATTATCATAGTTGATGATAACTCCCCTGATGGAACTGGACATATAGTCGAAAAGTACATCGCAGAAAAAATGTATCAACCCAATTCTGTTAATGACAAGGAAACACGAACTATAAACCATTTAAATAAGAATATTTCGATCAAGGTAATCCATAGAAGGGAAAAGGCAGGTCTGATATCAGCACTAGTAAATGGAATTGGCTTATCAAGAGGACAGAATGTTCTGATCATGGATGCAGATTTCTCACATCCTCCTGAGGTAATAAATAAAATGATAACAGAGTTAAAGAACCAGCCTAATTGTATTATTATTGGCTCTAGATATATTAGAGGTGGGGCAATTAAAGGAATGCCATTTAAGAGATTTTTGCTTAGTGTAGGTGCAAATTTTATAGCAAGGCATGGTTTGTCGTTAAAAAATGTTTATGATCCCATGTCGGGCTTTTTTGCATTTCCAAAACACGCATTACAGGATGTTGAATTCAATACTAATGGTTTTAAGATTCTATTAGAAATTCTGATAAAAAAGAAAAGCAACATCTGCGTCAAAGAGATCCCCTATACATTTAAGGATAGAAAACATGGTCAAAGTAAGCTAGATCTTCCAATAATTTTGGATTATTTAAAAGCAGTATGGAAACTTTATAGGTACGGAAGAAAATCAAAGAAACAAGATACTCAATCTGAAAAGAGAAGATCAGTCAGGTTCATCTCAAAAGCCGCGAGATTTTACACAGTAGGAGCAAGCGGGGTTGTTCTAAACTACCTAGTATCAATTCTTTTATCAAATGGTTTTTTTGGAAGTTTGGGCTATCTACAAGCTACTGCTATAGGGATCGCAGTTTCTGTTACAACAAATTTCTTGTTAAACAAGTTCTGGACTTTTGAAGATAAGAATGTCGAAGCAATTAGATTTATTAAGCAATATGGAATGTTTGTTGGATGTAGTTCTCTGGGAATCCTAATACAATTCTTGTCTATATACTTCCTAAGTGAATCAGGAATATCTTATGATATTTCCCTATTATTGGGTGTTACCATAGCTTCGGTCAGCAATTTCCTGTTTAATAAGAAATTGACTTTTAAAGAGAATATATGGGATTAGTATTATTTTATCTAAACCACTTTTCTTTATCTATCGGTATCTACGGTTTGTTTAGTCAATTTTATCAAATTAATAAACTAGAGAATAACAATGTGCTTTGAGTAAGCTAACTGATATTTAGATTAGGTAGAATCAGAGTCGCTCAGGTGATTTGGTCGCTCACAATGAATCACTGTCAATAGCATAAATCATAATAAAATAGTACAAATCTTTTAGAAAAGCTAGTCTCTGTATCAAAAGATGAATTAGGCGATTACATATAGACTCATATGGAAGCAATATGAAAGAAAGGCTGATTAGGGCATAGTGATTTTCGTTTTGATGCCTAACCTTTAGACGAGTAGAATTATGATTATTATTAACCATATTATTTATAAGAAGATATGAGAGGTATAGTTGATCAATGAATTCATTGTCTACCACATATTCGGGTGATGAAACTGCATCTGGAACTCCAACTTCTACAAAAATCATCACCATTGCTGACTTAAATAACTTGAAAAAAGATAAAACAATTCTGATTGCGGGTTTTCCGGGTCCCGGACTTGTAGGTTCAATTAGCACTAGTTATATAATCGACAAATTAGAAATGTATCAAATAGCATTTGTTGAGTCTCACTATATTTCTCCTGGTGTAATATTTATTGATGGAAAACTGAGGCATCCATTTAGATTGTATGCAAATAAACAAGGAAATGTATGCGTATTAGTATGTGAGGCGCCCATAATGATGGATGGCACACATTTTGTTCTCGATGCAGTAATGGATTGGGCAATAAAGAACTCGATAGAAGAGGTCATGGTCTTAGACGGTATCCCTGTTCAAGGCATTCCTGCCTCTGACAGAAAGTCTGTTATATTGGCTAGTGAGAATATGGAACAAAATAGCATAAAAGATACAGAAGTATCCGAACAGACAGGTAAAGAAGGTGAAGATATTCCACAGCATAAATTAAATCCGCAAAGTAATTTTAATAGAAGTGCAATAGAAGATTCAAGCAAGAAATATACGACCTTTATAGGTGGGATTGCAGGGGGGCTATTATCTGCATGTTTGTCTTACCAAATTCCTTGTGCAGCAATACTTATACCATCTTCAAGTGGCATACCTGACCCCGAGGGTGCTTCGCTTTTAATTGAAACTTTTAACAATTTCATTAGCGACGAGAAACTGAAAATTGAAACTACCCAATTAAAGGAACAAGGCCAAAAACTGAAAAAGCAATTGGAACAAATAATTAAGGCTGAACAGGAACAACGATCAGTTGGAGGCAGTGGTCAAGAGGAAGGCAATATTTCAAGCCATAGATTCATGTATGGCTAATTATAAGTAACCTTATCCATTCCTGTACCAATTATTTTATTAACGTACAAATAATCAGTATCATTACCATTATCATTATAAGAGTCATTCTCATATATCGTCATACAGTCTTTTAGATATCTATTGGAATTTCAGTATATCACTAAATATCTCCGTATGCAGATCTTCCTGCATCAAGTTCTCACGCGAACCGATTATAGTACAAGATATATCGAAGCAAGTTCGGTTATGTTCATTAGTTTATAATATTTTTTTTACTATCAAATGAAGTATACCTGCACTTCTATACATTTCACCAATAATATCAAGAGTATTACCTTTTTTTAACAGGGTCCTTGGGCCGAAATAGTCATGGTGATTGAGAGAGGCATACCATTTATCATTTACCCTTACAATAGCCTTGCCCATCACCACCTTCTCGATAAATACAGAATACTTGTTTCCGTGTACAAATTTAATTGATTCAACCAGAGCGATTGTATTTTTTTCGAGAAATACTATTCGTTTCATCTTCTTCAAGTTATCTATAGCTTCTTTGATAATCACTTTGTCCATATCAATCAGTTCTTCTAAATTAGAAACTTTCAACCCGACTTTTCCAGCTTTTCCAAGTAAATCATGAATCTGCCTTTGAACTCGATGCACTATTTTCTTTTTATCTAAACTTAATGAAACCTCATATAGATCTTCTAGATTCTTTCGTGTAAAGGAAGAACCAGAATATCTTGAGTTATTGGACTTTGTATAATTATACGACAATCTCTTGACAAGATTCTTTATTTTTGGATTAGAACTGGAAGAGATAAATTCAATAACAGGATTATCGATCATCATGGCAAAATCAATATTTGTCTCTTCTCCGTTCTTACTTTTGCTAAGTTTCAAAAATTCATCTGATTTTGTATACAACCGAGATAGGTCTGATTCGATCATTCTTTCATGAGTTTCGAAGTTTCTTTTTTTGTAACTGTTTAATGAGAAGTTTGTATTTTGGAGACTAGATTGCATCTTATATAATTTTCTCTTAGATGCTTCCAAATATTTTATATCAATGGAATTTTCTGAGATTAAAATTATCACTTTTCCGTTTGAAAATCGTCCCGTTCTACCTTTTCTTTGAATAAATCTTATTTCACTTGGAACCGGTTCGTAAAATAAGACTAGATCAACATTTGGAATATTAAGACCTTCCTCAGCAACCGAAGTAGCAACAAGTACCGGAAATTTGCCTTCACGAAAATCATCAAGTATAGATAACTGTTTATCTTGACTTAGACCCTTTTGATTATTTCTAGTAGACTGTCCATAAAATCCCCTACAGGAGATACCATGTTCCTCTAGAAATGTAGTAATTTCTTCAAGAGTATCACGATACTGTGAGAAGACAAGAACCTTTTTTTGTGCAATAGGAAAGACAGGTTCTGCGATAATCGATTTATTTCCTATTGAATCATTTATCACATTAACTTGACTAAACTCTTGTGATTTATTCTCGGAATTATAATTGTTACTACTTAGAGGTTTAAGATAATGTTTAATTATTAACAATAGTTTTTCTAATTTGGGCGGAACTTTATGAGTATTTTCATTTAAAATTTCCTCGATTTTTTTTAGTCTTGTATCTGAAAATAAGTGATTGTAAGTTTTGGTGTTGTTTTCTTTAGAATTACTTAGAAACTTTCTTAAAGCAAAAGCCCCTTGCGATTCAACTAGATCACGACAATATAATAATATCATGGAGAGAGATTGATACTTTAACGCAGTAATTAAGAAAATATTTGGATTTTTTGGATCAATTTTTGAGGTAATGTAATCTCTCAGAGATAATAGATCCTTTTTATACACATTATCTACTCTTTTCTTTTTCAGTAGTTTATTTTTTATAAGCCAGTCGATATACTCATGGATCATTGAGGTCAAAATAGATGATACTTCCGATTGGTAATGATCAATAGAAACAAGACAATGTTCTATATCAGTATCATAAACATATGGAAATACATCATCATCTTGTTCTGATTTTGTAATTATTTGTTCTATAAATAAATTGGTACAAATTTCTTTGATTTTTTCTTCATTAGAACCAGGACTTGCGGACAGTCCAAGTACAAGAGGGGGATCACTAGACTTGGTATTATCATAAAAGTGACTAGATATACGGGTATAACTATAGTCTTTAACTGCTCTATGTGCCTCATCATACACTATTAGGTAGAATTCATTCTCTTTCAAAATATTTTTGCTTAAGTCATTATTAACTAGCTCAGGTGTAGCAAAATACACCCTAATCGTTGATGAGAACCATAATGCTTTTCGAATGTCAGGTCTAATTTTTCCCGTTAGTGCAATGCACTGATTTGCAAGATGAGTATAACGTTTGAACAGATTAAAATGTTGAAACACCAGAGGTCTAGTAGGAGCTAGAATCAGAATCTTTGAGTTTTTCCAGTTAAGTAATATATCTAGACAAATTAAAAGAGCTACAACTGTTTTTCCTAAGGAAGTGGGGATCACGACTAAAGAATTCTTATACAAAGCCTTTGTTACAATATCATGTTGATATTGTCTGAAGACAAGTGAATTTTCTCTTAATAGAGGATGAGAATAATATTTCTGGGACAAAGTTGTCTAGATATTGTTAGAAGAAAGAATTCCTATAGTCAGATCTAAAGACATCTAAATTTCAAATACATCTGTTGACTCGCTTTTTACCGTAGTTTTTCTTTCTGGATTAACACTGTCAATTGATTGAGCAAGTTGTGAAACTTTGGAGTTTCCTATTAACTCAAGAATGGAGTTAAGTTCATCGAGAGATTTAATTACAATACCTCTCTTTTTGCTCGGTGTACCATTCGAGTTAAGTGGATTAATCTCTATAGCAATAGTAGGCGGTCTACCACGATATTCAGGTAGTTTAAATAAGAAAACTCCAGCAATACTTGTAGGCTTTCGTTCCCAATCTTTACCTTCTTTTAGAAATTGTGATAATCTCTCGTCACTAGACATTTTCTATCAGCTAATATGCCATAAACTATCTTTTTAATTTTATCTATTCATGGTATTCGGTTTTCATTTAGTTAATACGTTTACATATAAAGGTAGATTATTAACTAATGATTGTTAGGCTATACTATACTATATACAAGAAATTGTTTCTCAGGGTTTAGAATAAAATTATGGCAGAACTAGAGAATATACATTTAAATAAAAAAACTGTCTATATATTTTATATAAAAATAGAATTGCTACAAAGTTAAGGTATGATAAAGGTACTATATTAATAGACGGAGACTACCCTACACCCTATTCGGTATATGATCCCAGAATAAAACAATATCGAGCCTTAGGTATCAATTATTTAGACATTGTTAATTATTTCTTAAAGAATAAAATCGACTTTGAAGATAAAGTAGCAGACTATATTTTTACTTCTCAGAAAAATCATATCAATAATGACAGGATTCTAAAGCTAAGAGACTATCAACGCGAAGCTTTAACAAAATGGACAGCAAATAATATGAAGGGATGTATAGTTCTCCCTACCGGTGCTGGGAAGACAATAATTGCTTTACATGCAATTCTTAAAGCAAATACCTCAACTTTGATTATTGTTCCTACGTTAAATTTAATGCAGCAATGGTTTGAATCAATATCCGATATAGTCGAAGAAAAATGTTATATTGGTAAGTTGGGAGGGGGAAGCGAAGAAATCAAAAGCATTACAGTTACGACATATGATTCAGCTTATCTGAAATCATCTTATCTTGGTAACAAATTTGCATTTCTAATTTTCGATGAAGTCCATCACCTTGCCTCGGACAAATATTCTTTAATAGGAGAACAGTTTATCTCCCCATATCGATTAGGTTTAACTGCAACAATAGAAAGGGAAGATGGAAAACATGTTAGTTTATATAAATTAGTAGGTAACATCGTATTTAAAAAGGGCTTTTATGAGCTCTCTCAACAAAACCATTTGGCAAAATTTAAATTAAAAAAAATAATAGTTAATATGTTACCATCCGAAATAGTTAGTTACAATAGAAAGATTCATGAATATAAGCAATTGCTAAAGGAATCAAAGATATACTATCCTATAAGATTAGAAAGACTTATCATATTATCTGCAAGCAATACTAACCTTAGAAAAGCGTTACTTTTGAGAAACGAAGCCTTAGATATTGCGCTCAATAGTCAAGCAAAAGTCATAGAACTGGAGCGAATTTTACAAGACCATCCAGTTGAAAAGATAATCATATTTACAGTTCATACTAAACTTGCCTATAGCATCTCAAACAGATTTTTAATCCCTGTAATAACTCATAAAACTAAAAATGAGGAAAGAAACGAAATCTTAGAAAGATTCAAAAAAGGACAGTATAGAGTCATAGTGACAACTAGAGTTTTGGATGAGGGAACAGATGTTCCTGATGCGAATATGGGAATAATTTTGAGTGGGACAGGCAGCAAAAGAGAATTTATTCAAAGGCTTGGAAGATTGCTTAGGCCCAAGCAGGATATCGAAAATTTAGCTAATCTAATTGAGATAATTTCGTCAGAAACCAGTGAGGTTTTTACCAGCACCAAGAGAAACAAAGGAATAAGAAAGATAGAAGGTTAAGATATAAGAAAAGAATTAAATGACAATGACACCGTTAAGTAGTATAAATAGGTCAGAAAATTATTGCTTTTTGTTTTCCTGTCATATGGAAAATCAAGGTGTCCATTTAGAAAATGATACCCGTTGATTTAGTAAGATATAAGCTAGACAATAAGAACTATAAAATACATCCCGTTTTATGTTCAATTGAACGGAACTCTAAGGATATAGAATTAGCAACGCAAATAATTCAGGCTTTTGACTACTGCTATAATCACAATATTATCAAGGAAAAATTAGATCAATCGCTTAGAGATTTAGAAATCTCTTATAAAGATTACAAGCTAGTTAGAGGATTGTCAACTATTTTAGAAAGAAGATGTATATTTAGACCCCTCCCCCATCTACAACCAAAGGATCATCAAATTGTTAAGAATGATGCTAGAAATCAAATTCCTAAGACAAGAGGAAACATAGGAAATCTGAATGCGACAGAGGTCAGAAGAATAGTATTTGACGAATCTGCTAGACAAGGCATTGCAATAAATGAAAACAAACGGAAATTGATACTAGAAAAATTGTCTGATCAACTAAACACTTCAGATGAAATATTGTCAAGAATGATGTGGTCAGATTTGGACCAAAACGCAGTAATAGATATATTCCACACGGTTACACCAGACGAGTTACTATTGATGTATAACATTTCTCTAATCCAGACTCTGCTATTTAGTTGTTTAAAAATGAAACTAGAATTAGAATCAAACTCAAGCGTAGGTACAAAATGGAAAGAGGTTCTGAGGGAAGTTAAAAGACTTGGCTTAATGTACTGGTTAGAAGTGTACAAGGATGGTCCAAACACTTCAGATAGTAAAGACAAATCCACTAACCAATTAATCAAGAAAAATAGAATTGTATGTATAATTGATGGCGCCTTAAATGTGCTAAAACTAACAGATAGATATGGAAATTCAATATCAAAAATATTACCAATTATTATAACTTCAGATAAATGGACAGTAAACGCTGACATCCTGAGGATAACCAACAGTGGAAAAAAAATAATATATGAATTTGAAATGTCTCATAATTCGTACCCAAATTCAATACCGCCATTGACTGGCTTCAACATTTACGATAATTACAATATAAATAAAGTTAATTTATCAAGTCAAAGTTCTGTTTTGAATAATTCAAATGTAGATGATAGATATGACAATCGAAAGTTGAATAGAGCAGGATTAGATACACAAGATCAAACAGAAGTTCCTGTCAATACCAATACTAATACCAATACCAATAAAGAATCTACAATAATTTTTGACAGCAAAATTGAGAGAAGATTCTCAGAACAGTTTGAGTTGTTTCAAACAGGATGGACAATCGAACGAGAACCAGAACCAATTATAACTAAACAAAGGACTGCATTTATACCCGACTTTGTTTTGTCAAAGTTTGGCATTCAGGTAATTGTTGAGATCATCGGTTTCTGGACAAAGGAATATCTTGAAAGGAAAATAGTAAAGATATGCGATGCAATAGAAAACAAAAATCTAGAGGAAGGATTTTTCATGATTCTTGTTATTAATCTTGAAAACTTGATGTCGTATGAAATTACCGATAATTATAATTTAGAAAAGCTTCGAGGCGATAATAATGTGTTAATAACCTCTTACAAGAGAGACAAGATTTCATTTAAAGACATTGTTTCATTCCTAAAAGGAATTGAGAATAATTACCTAAACCACGAGCTTTTAAGTGAATCGAAACAACAGATGCTGATGCAGAATGTTACCAAGTTCTTTGAGAAATTCATAACTTCTACTATGAATATTGTTCCAATAAGTGATCTAGAAGAGTATTTAAAACAAGAGAATTCAGATAACAATTTTTTGAGAATAAGGCTAAAGGATTTAATTGATAAAAATATTATAATAAAAGAAAAGTTCAATGAAGAGCTAACCAATTACCGACTGTTATTGATAAATGATTTTTTGTTTAAAAAAGAGTTTGCAAAAGAAATTTTAGAGGTAATCAAAAGCAATGATACTCTAGGCAAGGCAAGCAAAGTAATGGAATCAAAGGGGTTGCCAGAAAAAATGCATATTGACTTGCTTACATTCTTAGGTTTCCACATTGAATGGAATAGTTTGGATTTTTCAAATGCCAAAATATTGTTAAAAGAATAGCAAAAACACCATTAATATCAAAATAAAAGTTTCACAGAATATTGGATATCAGTATCAAGTACCTACACACTCTTAATAAAAACGACATTGAATTTATAGAGAAAAGTAACAGATTTAAAACAAGAGAACCTTATATTTGGTTTAGGGTGCCGGGATAAAATAATTGCAATCATCCAAAAATGATACAAAATTCAATTCAAATAAAAAATATGAAGAGACCCAAGGAGCAGGGCTAAAAAAAGACAAATGGTTGAGAAATATCAAAGAAAGCTGGAGAAATGTAAAATGCAGTTGTGGAAGTGAGTTTCATTTTGATGGAGATTTAGATAAGCTTTTTGAATGGGAAAACATCCATCTTAGACATCTTGCATCCGATTCAGATAATCATTCTATTATTTCATTCTACCCAACTGATATGATAATTTATTACCATTCTAAATCTGGATATGTTGTTGAACGAAGGAAGCATAAAAGTCATGAAATAAGTGAAATTAACCAATCATTAATGATGGGCAAGGTAACGATGACCGGAGTATAAAAATAACTCTGTGTTATGAAACAAAGTGTCTTACAATAACAGATAACCAACATATCATAATTATTGGAGCAGGTATTCTTGGAACGACATTAGCTTATGTAATCTCATCCCTATGTAATTCAAAGATTACGCTTATAGAACAAGAAAAAAAAGCAGGATTGCATACAAGCTCAAGAAACACAGGAAAAGTACATGCCCCCTTCATTTACGATCCTGAAAGGAAAAAAGTCTGGGCCAAAGCCGCGTTATATGGATATGATTTTTGGAAAAAATACTGTTATGTTAACAAGATATCATTTATTGAGGACGGGGTTATTGAAGTAGCCGTAGATGCGAAATCAGAAAAAGCCCTTTCCCTACATCATCAATGGGGCATAAAAAACGGTCTTGATGACACCGATATAAAGATTCTAAATGAACGAGAGATATCAAGAATTGAACCTAATTTAAGGTGTCCAGCAGCCTTACTATGTAAGAAAGATGCATCAGTAAACTACGGCCAAATCACTCAAATGCTTGCAGACCAGGTATGTGACAAAAATAAATTAGTTAGGATGGTGACATGTGCAAAGGTTGTTAACATAAAATACAAAGAGACTTCAAAACAGCCTATAGTATTAGAATATCTTGACGTTTTGGAGAAGAGCAAAAAAGAACTTAATTGCAATTTTTTAATCAATGCTTCTGGAAGCAATTCAATCAATATTTTAAATAAGACAAAAATAGATCACTTTTACCAGGATCTTTTCTTCAGAGGAGAATATTGGGTTGCTCCACCAAAATACGATAATCTAACCAGTCACAGTATCTATTCAGTTCCGCAATTTCAACAATTTCCTTTTCTAGATCCACATTGGATAATTAGATCTAATGGAAAAAGAGAAATAGGACCAAATGCATGTCCAGTTTTATCACCATATGGATACGATAATCTTGCAAATGCGAAGGAATTTCTTCCTAAGATGTATAGATTAATGATAAAGAAAGACCGCATGGTAAATAAGACGCTATTCAAAAGAGAATTATTTGACCTAGTTTCCAAGGAGGCACTAAGCAGTATTTCCAAAAGATATATGATAAACAGAGTCAAAAGATTTCTTCCCATAATAGAACCTAAAGACTTTAAGATTCGTGGAACTGCCGGTATCAGATCAGCTATAGTAGATAAGAATGGTAATTTTGTATCATATCCGATTTTCATTTTACAACGTGATATATTACACATATTAAATTATAATTCTCCAGGTGCTACTGGAGCTTTCCCTATTAGTTATGCTATAGTATTCAAACTGATTGACAAAGGTATCCTTAAAAAGTACAAAGAGGATAAATCAGATACAAATAATCCATTTGATGCTAAATTGATAAACGCTTGCAGAAACGAAATAAACATCAATTTTGCATGTTTATAATCGGTTAAAACTCCATAATATTTGCAAACTAAACATCTTAAGACTGATTAATGACATAATAAATATATGATAAACAATAATACTGAAAACGTTAAGGAAGGGATCATAGTCTAGCTTGGTATGATGCCAGCCTCGGGCGCTGGAGGTCGTCGGTTCAAATCCGGCTGATCCCATATTATACGATAAGAGAATGAAGGAAATAGAGAAATTATAAATCATTTTTTAAGAACTATTACGGCTCAAGGATTAAAGTAAATCAGATTTACAGAGACGAATATGAGCCCATATTCATTAGTTAATTAATAGATAATATTAAAATTAATTCATGTTTAATATATTTTTATGTATATTGTATATATTTTGATTAAATAAATAGAAATTTTTTTTATAAACATTCACGGGCCAGCAAATTTTAAATAGAGTCAGAAAGAAATAAAAACAACTTATTAATTTGGACGATTTAGAAGATAAGAAAGAAAATAAATCTACAGATGATCTCGCAGAACTCAAAGAAAATTTAGTTAAAAACGGCTCTGAAACACAGCAGTCACCTAATTTAGTCCATGAAGGCATTATAGCAGGAAAAAGGATTGCAAAGATTTCAGTGGTAACCTTATTGGCCATAGGTATTGTAGAGATAATAACTGGACTTTTAAGCGGCAGTGTTGTTGCTACTGCCGATGGTATTGACTCAATATCTGATGCGGCAATTTCTTTTATAGTATTGTTAGGATTAAGAATCGCACATAGACCGGCGGATAAAAAGTTCCACTTTGGATATCACAAAGTTGAAAGTTTTTCAGCATTAATGGCTGCTATAGGAATGATAGTGATTGGCGTGATTATCTTTTATAATTCCTATCAAGCATTGATTCATCCGCATGAAATTAAACATCCTTACCTTGTTATGGCAGTGTTGGCTGGAGCCAGTGCATTGTCATTGCATAGGGCATTTCAAATGCGCATCATTGCTAATAAATACAACTTACTTTCACTAAAAACCGATGCCAGAAATTCCATTAAGGATGGATCAGCGTCAGTTATAGGGTTTTTCAGCATACTTGTTGCAACACAATTTGGATTTGTTCAAATGGATGGAATTGGTGGAATGATAATTGCATGTTATATCTTTTCGGTATCATATATATCTCTAAAAAAGTCTTCGTTGATACTAATAGATTCATGGCAAAATCCGAAACTAACGGTAGTTATCAAAAATATTATTTCTGAGCAGTTTAGTGATGAAAAAATAGTAGTAAGAGATGTATTACTTCGTTCTTCTGGTATGGTCGACCAGGCAGAAATACACATTGCTGTTGACGGCAAAGAATCACTCGAAGAAGTTGAAATGCTATCACTAAAAATTCAATTAGTAATTAGTTCTCAATTCCCCTCCATTGAAAGAGTCATAGTAATACCCCATCCTTATTCAGCCTCAGAAACACGTGTAACGTCCCGAATGGATAGATTTAGAAACATCAAGATAAAGAGACCCGCTTATATGAATAGAAGCAATAAGCAAGAGGAAAACCAAAAATAGCAATCTTTAAAAAATCCTTTTGGT
The DNA here is from genome assembly GCA_031177355.1 of Candidatus Nitrosocosmicus sp. GTDB lineage: Archaea > Thermoproteota > Nitrososphaeria > Nitrososphaerales > Nitrososphaeraceae > Nitrosocosmicus. Next base: position 19,144 of record JAPSGR010000032.1, read on the forward strand.
AAGTTACACGATAATAATTTTAATGGTAGATTTTTCTATAATAAATACATAATAAAATATTATGTCTAAAGATTATAGAATTCAGTTTATATACTTTTATGATTACTTCAAATGTAATGAATAGGATCATCAGTGTAAATAAAGCAATAATTGCATCAACAGTTCTAGCAATATCATTCATACTCCTTGTGGGGCCAACCTCAATGACCATGAATGTATTTGCTACAGTAAATTCGGCTAATCAAGGTATTGGTCAATCACAAGCCTCCACTCAATTGGGTGTTTGTGTATCTGGCGACGGTACTCTTTTTTCATGCAATAACTTGAATGTTCAAAACCAGCAAAACTCTGGTAACAATGCAGCAGCTCAAAGCGGTGGTAATGATGATGATGATGATGGCGGTAATACTGCCAATCAAGGTATTGGTCAAGCACAATCTTCTAACCAAAATGCATTATGTGTTTCTGGAACAGGAACATTCGTTTCATGCAATAACCTAAATGCCCAAAACCAGCAAAACAGTGGAAATAACGCACTTGCACAACAAGGTGGCAGTGGTAGCGGAGCTAATATTGCAAACCAAGCAATCGGTCAATCACAATCTTCTACTCAAAACAGTGGTGTAGTATCTGGTGGCAATACAGCTGGATCAGGAAATAATGTAAATACTCAAAACCAAGCAAACACTGGAAATAACGCAGCAGCTCAAAGCGGTGGTGGCAGTGGTAGCGGTGGCGGTAACCAAGCCAGCCAAGGTATAGGCCAATCACAATCTTCTACTCAAAACAGTGGTGTAGTATCTGGTGGCAATACAGCTGGATCAGGAAATAATGTAAATGATCAAAGTCAAACAAACACTGGAAGTAATGCAGTAGGGCAACAAGGTGGTGGCAGTGGTAGCGGTGGCGGTAACCAAGCCAGCCAAGGTATAGGCCAATCACAATCTTCTACTCAAAACAGTGGTGTAGTATCTGGTGGTAGCACTACAGGCTCTGGAAATAACCAAAATACACAAACACAGAACAACACCGGAAATAACGCAGCAGCCCAACAATAATTTTTTATTTTTTTTAAACTTAAAATTAATTCAATTAAATATCTAAAAAAATTCTTATACTTATAAACAAACAATAGTTCAGATTTTTTAATGATTTATATACAAATGTATTAGCCTTAGTAACTGTAAGATATGCTCTGATGGTTTTTATAGTATAAGACATTTTTGCATTATGACTTCAAAATATTACGACAGGGAGACTACAGAGGATCTTTGAAGGATCAATGCTGCTTTTAAGTAAATTCGCTAAGATACTGTTTTGTTATAGCACTATTTCTTTTTGGTCTTAATTAAGATCCATGTAATAATTCATATGTCATCACTTGTTAAAAGGCCGCTCCATCATATTTCAATGACAAAAGTTTGAATTTCTTATCCATTAAAATTTGTGATGTTGTCAGGAGCTTGAAATAGTAGTTTTAGGAATATCTATAATCAACAGAAAAGATTCTAAAATTGAATTTTGAACTTCAACAGATTCATGGACCTTATCATTTTCATCAGTGGTTAAAGATACGAGTCCTGTAATCGACTGAATTATTAAGTTAATGTTTTTTAAGAAAGAGTTGAATCACCTAAAATTATTTGCTATTTAAAAGATTATCAAAATTATATATTATACATGAGTTACTCTGAGTAACTTTTTTTATTATTAAATATAGTTCATAGCATGACAAAAAAACACTACAAATGCAATTATTGTAACCAAGTATTCGGCAGGAAATGGAACGCACTGCGCCATAGCCGGAAGACTCATAGTAATGCTGCGGACATAATTAGTAATAATAGAGCAGGATTTCCCAATAAATCAGTACAGAGATATTATTACTATAAGAGAATATTTGATTTAATAGATAAAATATCTATCGAGACACCGGAACTGATTAATGCAGATTTATCGGATGTATTTTCTTGGAACAGAGATGATATCAAGATTATTAAAATTATTGGACAGTTGATAGGACCGTATAGAGAACTAGAAGAATTATTAAAACCCATTGAGGAAAGTAAAAGAGCATTTATTCTATCAAAAAGTTTTGAATCCAGTTTACAAGCCTACAATCCAGTAAGATACATGAACGAAACAGTCGAGGTATTCCGATCAATATATGGAATAAAAAAAATTGCATCGAATATGGAATGGAATAAAAAATATTATTTAGATGATCCTATATCAAAAATAAAAAAAAGTAATCAAGAACTCCTATGTTTTTAAGTTACAAAATAACTAGGCCAGAACATATTCGTTACCTAAGGCTTCGTCTGTAATATAATCTAGATTCTTCTGTCGATAAACTTTACTCATCATATTATAATTGTTATTTTAGTCTCGCTTCTGTATGCGGACAGCCTTTAATGCTTTAATGTTTTATACTGATTTTAAATTCAATACAAGATATAGTGTTTCTAAGTTTTGACCTCTGTAATGATTGATTTAGGAACCCTTACGTGAAGCTTTTCCGCCAGCACGAGCAACTCTTGCTCTTGTTTCTGCGTTAGCAGCCTGCAATCCTCGTTCATCATGCTTTGCTTTTCCGCCAGCACGAGCAACTCTTGCTCTTGTTTCTGCGTTAGCAGATGCCAAGCCCCTATTGTTATTGCTATTTTTATTATTTTGAGCCATAATGTCAAGACATGATAAACATACTATTTAATCACTATTGCCTTTATAGAGTGAAGTCATAATTAACCTGGCTCAACAAATTATTGTGGGATCGAGGCGTGGAATATATCAAACAGCGTTTTTGATTATCAAAGTTAGGTGGTATGTTACTTTAATAAAGGAATATAACTAGCCAAAAAAGATACAATAATTCTTTAAATTACATGATATTTACTTTTACTTATGAATCAAGGATGTGAGCATATCGATAATATGCGAGATAAGATAGATCCTCCAAATATACAGGAGTGTGAGAAGTGTAAGAGTGAAGGAATAAATTGGATAGCTTTGCGAATGTGTCTAACATGTGGACATATTGGTTGCTGTGATTCTTCTACCGGGCTACATGCAAGAAGACATTTTGAAGAAAGTAAACATCCTGTAATGATAGAGGTGCCAAACAAATCATGGAGATGGTGTTACGAACATAAACAATATGGCTGATGCACATAAATTTAACCAAGATAAATAAGGTGTGCTATGTTGTGCAAAAAGAGATACAAAAGCATGAGAAAGTTCCCCATGCGAACTTCTAATTGATGCCTTGGTTGATAAGCTCTTTCTTCTATTCTGTCATTCTCTATATTATATCACTGTATTAATTCGGCCCGTTCAGATAAAGGCAGAATTGTTGCCAAATGGGGTGCTAATAATCCAAAGAATTATTTTACAAATAAATGTCTCTTTTAGGTCCACCAACTTTGCTTAATTTATTAATGTAGAGTTAAGCAAAGAACATCAGGCTAATTTTCTGTCTAGATAATCAAAGAAATAGATATTTGCTAGTTTACTTCATAGCAACTACTCAGAAACATTCGAAAGAAAATAGTAGGTACTCACATTCACAATGAGAGGTTTC
>JAPSGR010000058.1:0-4603 GCA_031177355.1 Candidatus Nitrosocosmicus sp.
CTAATGCAACAGGCTCATCTAATGCAACAGGCTCATCTAATGCAACAGGCTCATCTAATGCAACAGGCTCATCTAATGCAACAGGCTCATCTAATGCAACAGGCTCATCTAATGCAACAGGCTCATCTAATGCAACAGGCTCATCATCAGATAATGTGCTTGTATCGGTAGTTCCAGGCTCATCCACTCTAACTGATAATGCATATAGTCCAAATCCAGTTGAGGTTAAAGTAGGCCAAACAGTAGTTTGGACAAATGATGACAATGTATTTCATACCGTAACTTCTGGAACCGTTGGTGCAGACGATGTTGGACAAGAATTTGATTCCGGGTTTACAGGACCAACAGCTTTAACTAGCCAAGGAAAAACTTTTGAACATACATTCAATACTGCCGGCGAATTTCCTTACTTCTGTACTTTACATCCCAATATGATTGGCACAGTAATAGCAAGCTAGTGTTTAATCATCATTAATGGGTTATTTTGAATGAATATTATTTGTATTTAGAGTAGAGTATTGTAGAAATAGACCTTCAAATTAGATTTAATTAATTTGGCAATATTATGTAGATAAGTGATCTAAATATACAGTATATGATATATATAATCGTGTATCCTCACTGTCATGAACGAACACAATAACAAACTAAAACCTAATTCTTTAATAAAGGAAAGTAGTCCATATTTACTGCAACATGCATATAATCCAGTAAATTGGTTGGCTTGGAATAATGAAGCTATTAATTTATCAAAAAAAGAGGATAAGCCAATCTTTCTCAGCATAGGTTATAGTTCTTGCCATTGGTGTCATGTGATGGCACACGAATCATTTGAAGATAAGGAAATCGCAAAAATAATGAATGAAAAATTCATTAACATAAAGGTCGATAGAGAAGAAAGACCTGATATAGATGATATCTATCAAAGAGCATGTCAATTGGTAAATGGTAACGGCGGGTGGCCTTTGTCAGTATTTTTGACACCAGATCTTAAACCATTTTACGTAGGCACTTATTTTCCAAAAGAAAGTAGGTATGGAATGCCAGGTTTTGGCGAAATTTTAAATCAACTTTCGCAAGCATATTCAATTAAAAAAAATGATATAAACAAGACTACATCAGAATTTGTAGAAGCATTAGCAAATACCTCAAAAGATATCACAACCAGCAATAATAGTATAATTGACAAGACAGTATTGGATGAATCGGCGCTAAACCTATTACAAATGGCAGACTTTATCCATGGAGGATTTGGGAATTCTCCCAAGTTTCCAAATGTTTCAAATTTAATATTCTTGTTACGATACTATCATATTTCAGGAATAGAAAAATTTAGAGATTTTGTTACATTAACATGTGATAAAATGATCTTTGGAGGCATACATGACCATTTAGGAGGTGGATTTTCCAGATATTCAACAGATCAAAAATGGCTAGTGCCTCATTTTGAAAAGATGTTGTATGACAATGCATTACTGGTTATATTATTTTGTGAAATGTATCAAATTTCAAAAGATGATATATTCAGAGATACAGTTGAAAAAACCCTAGATTACATACTACGAGATCTTACTAATAACGAAGGAGTTTTCTATTCAGCTGAAGACGCAGACTCTGAGGGAGAAGAGGGGAAATTTTATGTATGGTCAAAAAAAGAAATTATTTCAGAAATCAAAATTCCATTACATCAAGATATCTTTTGCGAATATTTTGGGATAACTGAAATGGGTAATTTTGAGGGAAAAAATATACTCAATGTAAAGTATTCATTTGATCAGTTAGCAAGAAAATATGGATTAGAAGCAAAAGAGATTAAAAAAATAATTGAATTAAATTCAGCAAAACTCTTTACTATCAGAGAGAAAAGAATTAGGCCTCAAAAAGATGATAAAACAATTTTATCATGGAATGCATTAGCCATATCCGCGTTTGTTAAAGGTTTTAAAATAACAGGTAAGGAAAAATATTTAGAGGCTGCATTAAATGCCTTAGAATTTATAGAAAAAGAGATAAAATCGAAGGAGGGGTATTTATATAGAATTTACAAAAAAGGGGAGGTTAAGATACTTGGTTATTTAGATGATTATTCTTTCTATATTAACTCACTGTTAGATATATTTGAAGTAAAAACAGATTCAAAGTATATTACCTTAGCTTCTCATTATGCGGATTTGGCGCTAAAGTATTTTTGGGATATAGAAGACAATAACTTTTATTATTCTTCCGATATGCATGAATCACTACTTCTTCGAACAAAAATATTATACGATCTTGCATTACCTAGTGGGAATTCGGTTTTTGTGTCCAATTTGATTCGTTTGTATCACATAACAGGAAAGGATGATTACATGGATAGAGCAGAGAAAATGATAAAAGGATCTATTTCATCTGCAATAGATAATCCGTTTGCGTTTGGCTGGTTATTAACTTCGAGCTATCTGTATATCAAAAAACCAATTGAAATAACTATCTTTTCTAAAAATACCAAATATTCAAAAATAATTGATGAATTAAACAAAATGTTTATTCCCAATGGCATATTTGCAATTTTGAATGTTGAAGATACCTCACAAGACCTTGACAAGCATAGCCTATTTAAGAATAAAACAATGATTAAAGAAAAGCCAAAAAGTGATTTTGTATTAATATGTAAAGATTTTACTTGTACTCCTCCGATAACAAATATAGAAGAAATAAAGCAAATTTTAGCCTCTGACCCGTCAAAGGAAAGAATTAAATAAATTTTTTTACTGTTATATCACAGTGTTAAATCCTGTTCAAGTTAGATTTTTTTTTATAGTCGGATTAAGTTTAGCCCTGCTCCCAGTCAATAGTGTAAACATATTTGGTCAATTGAATCAGACATCAGATAATTTTGATCAAGCAAAATCATCTAGTGATGAGGCATTATCATTAATAGACTCTCTGAAAGGATCTTCTCTCCTTGATTCGGTAGTGGAGGACATGAAAAATATTTCCTATCCAACGATGAATCAAACAATCAATAACGGAAATAATGGATCCCAACAGTTAGGCGGTACATTAAATTATCTTATTCCTAATAATGCTACGATTGTTACTGCACTTGCAAATCATACCATAATTTCAAATGAAAATATCACTAGTGGAAATAGCACAACTAATGTTAATGATATAGAGAACGTGCAACCAATGATAATCTTGCCTTACCCTATGACCATCTCTTCGAAAGACTTTATTCCATTGTATAGTTCAATGCCTTTGAAAATTGCAAATGGTAACATTCTGGCTAAACTTCCATGTAATTCAACCGATTCCTTATTACAAATTGTGGGTACTTCTTCGGATAACAATATATTTCCAATACAATTAAATCTCATGTCCAACTTTTCTGAAACTGGAAGCATGTGTATGTATCAATCAATAATTCCTGATGACCTATCTGATTTACTTTATTCATATTCACTGACAAATATCTATTTGTACAATCCATTAGATTTCCCAATTGAAGTGCCAACAACAACTTCCATTTTCATTGGAATACACAAGTTAATAGAGTGAAGTAGATCTAAATTGAATACATTATTCCACCAGAGACTATGGGGATAGTTTCTAAATTTGAAAGTTCCTTAATACGAGCAATAATCGCATTAAACCATAGACTATCGATGCCTTGGCTCCAGATAGTTATTTTCTTATAGTCTCTTTCTTTTCCTTGATGAAAAAAGCCTTTACAATCCTCGACCGTCATATTATTATACTTTTGACTTATTTCCTCGACAGCTAATTTTGCTTCGGATGGTAGATATAAAATAGTCAATGTTGGATATGGAATGGTATCTGTAGAAGTAGAAGATGATGATGCATCGTTAGCCATGATTATATTGTATTTTAGACTTTATATGATGATTTCGTTACAAAGGTTTGAAAAAAAGAAAAATGACCAGGAAATTCATAAAGACTATATGTTTATTATTTTTATTGTAACTGTATGAAGGCAGAGCAATTTACAAAAAGCATACTCGATTTAAATGAAAATATCTTATTTAGTGGAATTATTGAAAAATCTGGGCATTTAAGTATTAGTAGTCAAAGAGATTCACTGGATAAGTATCTAAAAGGAAGAAATGCAGAATTAATTATGTCGGATTCTGCATATGCAGTTGATTTAAGAAAAGGCTTTTCATCATCATTTGGAAACTTGACCTCCATTTGCTATGAGTACAGTTCCCTTAAAATATTAATAATTCCAGTAAAAGAACATATTTTATTTTTATTAATCAATAAAGATGCAAATACAAGTATTCTAACACAGCAGGTATATGATATCATTAACTCTTCTAAAGAACTTGACTTGTATTCTTAAAAAGAATATCCAATGATCTAAATAAAATGTTAACAATGATCAAAATTGATCATTCTTTTTGACTCTTATACTGCGACCAAAAATCTAATATCCTAAAGTACGAAGAGGTCGCTTCCTTCATAGTTTGAAGATAAGCATCACGCAATTGTTCCCACAATAAGTAATAATCTAAAGCGTTGATTGAATTTGTTGTGACATTCGTTTGTTCCCCTTCCTGTCTAGCATTAGTGGAATCAATTGGAATTGATGTCAGCTTTT
>JAPSGR010000058.1:4703-10030 GCA_031177355.1 Candidatus Nitrosocosmicus sp.
CTTCTGCTTCTCTTTTGGACTTTTCTTCTGCTTCTCTTTTGGACTTTTCTTCTGCTTCTCTTTTGGACTTTTCTTCTGCTTCTCTTTTGGACTTTTCTTCTGCTTCTCTTTTGGACTTTTCTTCTGCTTCTCTTTTGGACTTTTCTTCTGCGGCTTTATTAGGTACTACATATCCTTTAGGGAGTGTCATAATTGAATGTGATGTGTATGAAGATTAATATTTTTCTAAAATTTTATAAAAATAATTAACTATATTCTATCAGTGATATTATTGGATCGAAATTTTTCCTGCTTTTATTGTGTTTATAATTTGACAATAGATTTAGGAATTCAGTTTTTTTATTATCGTAATTAAGAAATTTATTTACCTGTTCTGATATGGCACCCTTGAAAATTAAACCTTGTAATGCAGATGTTACATTATTGACTTTTCTCTTGCTACTAGCACTTTCAAAATCAACTATCGTGCATCTTGAACCATCATGAGATATTATAACATGATTATCTAACTTATTTAACTGACCATGGTCTATACCTATTTTATCTAACTTGTAACATTGGTTTAATATATCAATAATTATTTTCCGTACTAGATCTAATCTATCCTTAGTTGATAAGAACCACTTTCTTGCAGGCAATCCTTCGATCCATTCCATCAATAGTGTATTTTTAGTATACAAATAAGCCTTTGGGCCTACATTATACAAGTTAACATACTTATAAAAATTAAATTCACTTTCCATTTCAATTCTACAAGAATCGGTTCGTCTAATTTTTATGGCCATTCTATTATTTGAATGATCACTTACTTTTAGAACCAAGCCTTCATTTCCCTTTCCCAATATGTTATCATTGTTTAAAACAGTAGGACCTTCTAGCAATACAAACTTTATATTCAATGATCGAAGTTCATTTATTCTAGAATTATACTCCTCAGCACTAAATCTTGGATAACACAGAAAATCGACTAATCTATATGATGATAAAACAAACTTATTAGAAAATCCTGTCATCCGTGTACATCAATTTAGAAATAGTATTTCTTATATCTGTATCAAAGTCAAGATTTTGATCTGGATTATATATCTTAAAAGAATTTAATAAATCCATCTTCAATCCCTTAGGAATTCCTATTAAATTCGGACTATTTTTAAGAATAAACTCTAGGTATTCTTTTATATTTGTATGATTCCTAAAAATAAGACATTTAGTTCTAGAGTCATTATCCAACCATTTAAGAGGAGATTTTTGGTTAACTTCGATGAATTTTTCAACATCCTGTAATCTAAAAACTTCGGGACCCTCCTTAACAAATAAGGAAGAAATAGTTATTGATTCGAGCAACAACCCTATAACGCAGCGATTTTCTTTTTCACTTACATTGCAGGTAGACTTCAATATCCGGAAACCATAGGTCTCTGAAAATCTTATAACAGATTTAGTTAGTTTTTTGAGCTGTCCCCAGATTACATCAGATGGCCTATTTGAATATCCAAATTTGATTATAATAATAGAAGAGACCAATGAATTTTTGAGGCGATCGTCAATAACCAAGTTACTATTAACAGTAAAATAATTTGCATTTGGGTCCGCTAAAAATTTTCTTGAAGCTAGAACTAAGGTTGCGACTGAACCGGTCGAAATGGCACTGCCTAAGTTCCTTTTTTGATCTATAGGATCTAATATGACAATGAAACTGTCATGCATTTCATAACATTTTTCTGCGGTAGATACATTTTCATCGATCCGTATTATCATCTTGTCATAGATGTAAGTAGAAAAAAATTTCACAGTTGATAAGAAAGTTCCAAATTTTAGGATTAACACTTCACAAACGTATCCACTAAATCCTTCAGTAGAAATCTCTGCGCCATAAATTTGTAGAGATTTTAAAAACTGTTTAAGAACTCTAACTTGATTTTTCTGTTCATGAGATAGTTTATCGACCATATATAAGGTATGAAACGGGGAACGATCGGCAGCACTTTTCCACATTCCAAAAGGCACATCAAAGCAGGGAACTACGTTTACTTTTATTCCATCTATAATCGCTTCAACGTATGGATGATCTGCATATCTAAGATATGGAGAATAATCCAATAAAGATTGTATCCCTATTTGTTTCCCGTATTTTTCGAAAATTTCATAGTCAATATTACTATTAAATCTTACAAAGATATCGATATCTGCTTCGTTTTTAAGCCATGTTCCTTTAGCGAAGGAGCCACCAAAGACTATATCTATGATAAAATGATTAAGATCATGATCTGTAATATAGGAATTAAGTCGCTTCTTTACTCTGTTTGCACAATTTATTAGAATCTGTTCCTCCTGGGAGGAAGGAACACAGTTTGTTAATACTTGTTCAATTAATCTATTGATGTTTAAACTCTTCATTTCTTTCAACTGCATTTACAGTAAAAATATCAGAATAAATTGACCCCTTAGATGAAAGGATGCTTTTTTTTAGCTTTATTTGTCTTATCTCATCATTGAAAAAAACATTAAGAATATTAAGATCTAAGGATTTATAAATTTGAAAATGCCGATTTGGACGAAATATTGTAAGGTGAGGAACAAAAGCAGATTTTTCTCTCCCCACATGATTTTGCAATCGATTCTTGTATCCGTTAACTCTATCTAACAATTTTGTTATGAGATCGTAAAGGTTATTTAATTTTTCAGTACTTTGTTTATCTAATCCTAGCCATATAACTCTTGGATAGGAGGAATTTGGAAAACAACCTGCATTGATAAACCGTATCTCAAATGATTCAAAGTATAATTGACTTAAATTTGCAATTATTGCCTCAACTTCTACCTCATTAATCTCTCCTAAAAACTTTATTGTAAGATGAATATTGTCTTTAGGAATTGGATTAATATGATATTTGTCAAACTTGAATTGCTTCATAACCGTATTTTGAAAGTGAACTATCTTCTCGACGTTAGGAATATCGATAGCAACAAAGGTTCGCACGAATCCATTAAGCGAAACTCTAAATATATTAATTCGCAAATTATCTATCTAATTAAAAGATAAATAACAACAAAAGTTCATAAAAAAAGGGTGTCAATTCTTTCAAATAAATTTGTAATATGTCTAACTGGAATGCCTGGAGCAGGAAAATCAACAGTAGCTAGATTTCTACAAGAAAATGGTTTTAGTCCCATTACCATGGGAGACGTCATAAGACAAAAGGCTATGGAGAAAAACTTGCCATTAGATGATAAAAGTCTGGGCGAGTTAATGAAAAATTTAAGAAAGACTCATGGAAATGATATTGTAGCAAAGTTAACAGTCAAGAAAATTAATGATCTAGATAATACCAACTTTGTGGTTGTTGACGGAATTAGAAGTTATGATGAATATACAGTTTTAAAAAATATAGGATATGTAAAATTATTAGCAATTCATGCCTCTTCTAATATTAGATATGATCATATCAGACAACGAGACAGACCTGATACGCCGTCAACGCATGAAAATTTTATTCAAAGAGACGAACGGGAAATGGATGTGGGCATTAGTAAAGCAATAGCTTTAGCAGATGAATCAATTTCTAATAACAATATAACTGTGAAAGAGCTCAGACAACGAGTCGATAGGATCATTAAAAAGTGGATTGACGAATACAATAATAGTAAGTAATAAAACAATATTACTTTACAATAGACTAGAAATGGAAAATAATCACTTTGAAATTAAAATTATGACCTCAGTAAATTTAACAGAAGATAAACAAAAGGTAATTTATGCACTCAAGAATATTTTTCCCAATTCAGAATTAGTAGAAAATAAAAACAATTTATATATAAAAAAAGATGACTTTAAGGTTTTGGAAAAACTTAAAGAAAAAATAAAGTCCAAAAAATCATTAGCTGTTTTAGAAAGAATACTTTACAATAATTACCACATGGAGAACACATGGTTCCTATTAAATAAACAAGCGGCTTTCTCAGATGTAGTTGCAATTATAGAAGATGAAGGTGAATCTCCTTTGGGACCAATTAAAATAACCATACATGGATGCAATCTAGAAAGGATTAAAGAATGGTTTGAAAACAAACAATGACTACATATTTTATTCAGCTGAAAGGTCCCAATAATTTGCATCTTTAAATTCCGTTTTAGGTTTTCCAAGAGACTTCCATTCTTTAAATGACTTTGGATAAAGCTTTACATTTGAAAGACCAGCGGTTTTTAAAGCAAAAAAAGCCAATCCAGAGAGTGTCCCAACGCTGCCACAGTAAGTAATAACTTCATTGTTTAAATCAATACCTCGATTCTCTATAAATCGTTTAAGTTCAGAAGGATCTCTCAGTATGGATGTGTCGGAACGCAGCATAGTATAAGGAATATTCTTTGAATTCGGGATATGTTCTGTTAAGAAATTCAATCTTTCTCTAGAATCAATTATAATTTTATTTTTATCATTTTGAGCATTTTCAATATACTCAGCATCTGCAAAAATAGAATGGTCTATTTTTAGTGAATGTGAAGTTTTAGGATATTTGTTTGACTTTCTCTCAATTTCTAGCCCCAGTTTCTTCCAATTATCATAAGTTACTTCTAATAATGAAACGTTACTATGCCCCACAAACTTAAATGACCATGCTACCCTTGAGGCTAGTGCACCAAATGTATTATCGTATATTACCACTGGAGTATTATCAGAGATACCTAAATTGTTTAGAATTTTTACTATACTTTCGGGATCGTCATTAGACAACAATTCGGCCAAGGGTAATGAAACGGCATTCTTTATATGGCCCTTCAAATATTCATCCTTTTTTCTTACATCGACTATCCTTACTTTATCCTTTTTTATAAGAGTTCTTAGAGTATCGATATCACAAATATGATTTAGGACGGGTAACGCAGATTTATTATTTATACGCTTGTCTATTATCTTAGTCGGACTATTCTTTTGCTTGAAAGTTTTATTCAAGCTGCACATTCGCCTCGGGCTGTTTTTGCAACAAAATTAGTATCTGTTCCATAATCTTTATAGAAATCAGGAGCAGATGCAAAGGAAGGTAATTCAATTATTGGTAAAAGTATCTTTTTCATATCCTCAAGATTCTTGACTTCATTAGACCCATTTCCTATAGAGACTCTATGAATCCAGTCGTTTAATTTTTCTCCACTTTTCTTTTCCTTCTTAAATGTATCAATTATTTTAAGAACTACTTCCAATACTTTTTTGGCTGGAACTCGCATTATAGCTTTACCTAATTCGCCATTCTCGCCAGTGCTACCTGCAAAAAGCATTGTATATATAGGTACCATGGATGTTCCGATCCGTGATGCACCTCCATAAAAG
>JAPSGR010000119.1 GCA_031177355.1 Candidatus Nitrosocosmicus sp.
TTTACCATTGTGGTAAATAGTATTATCTGGTTCATAATCTCGATGATTGTAAATAAATATTATTGGCATTATACGGGATTTAGAGACGAAATGTTTCTTTTCAAAAAGTATGTGCTTGATAGAAACAGAAGTAGAATTAGATGAATTTCTTGCATCTTCTTGTTTCATTTATCAATAAGCCTCCTTCATGATAGATCAAAGCTTTCTTACTACCAACTGATTACTATGTAATTTTTCATTTATAATAGATCATATTAATATTTGATCTTGATATTTGAATTGGGAAGGTCACTTTTAGTTCAAATTTATTTATTAACTGTCTACCTACTTTAATAGATAATCAAATATCTCATAATGAGGGATATTATTTACGAGTGGATAGCACGGCTTAGAATTGTTGATTTTCAAATAAACGAGAAATAACTTATCAAGATGATTTAGCTCAAATTAAAAAATTATTTAACAGAGCCACTAATAATCAGAGTTTAAAACATATCAACAGGGAATTTGAAAGAATGAGATATAGAGTAGTTGATAAAAAAAAGTAAGAAAATCCTATTGAGGTCTAAAATAAAATGAGTATCATTTTTGAGGATCAAATATTAGCAACAAATGAAAAACATATAGAAATAGCAAATAGAAAACAAAAAACCTATTATGATAACTACTATCTCGTACTTGCTACCTTAGAAAAGTATGCTGATAAAAATGAATATCTATCTAGTTATCAGGCCCTGTATAGATCTGGATTAAAAAGTAATTCAATATCGTGTCAGACATTTAAAGAACTATATTGTAATGGCCTAATCGAGATAGCAATAACGGGATTAGGTAAAAAGAAAAAGAATCCTGGATCAGGCAATAGAGGGCCTAAAGTGCCACGCTATAAAATTACTGATAAAGGTAGAACATACATCACTAGATATAAAGAGCTAAGAAAGGTTTTAACTACAGAATTAGTCGATTACTAACTATATTTTTTTTGGATGATATTAATGATGAGATCGAAGAGAAATGGGATCATAAAAGAAATCTAATAGATTTTGTTTAATGTTTAATTATCTTACTTTTATAGATTTTTTCTGATAATCCGACAAGATAGAATTTAAAACATCCTGAATATGGTGATGCTGACAACTATCTACTATGGGTAAAACAAGTGTTTTAGATTGAGCTTGCAGAATAAGATGCTAATATCTATAGTATAATGTAGTTGTAGATAGGTTCTATCTATTGTATTATAATCAATAAATTGATTTCATAGATTAACGAAGAGGTTTGAATTTGAATCTTTTTGTTTTTACTTCTAGATCTTTTGTTGTGTATTATCTTATTTTGGACATTTACATTTTGGCAAAAAGCCTAAATCATCAAAGTCCATTAGACCTGTAGAATTACGTGGCAAGAAACTATTTAAGCCATTTTCTGAAATTCTTACACCTACTCTTATCTTATTTCCTTTTCTTAATGCGTAAAAAGAATTCTTTCCTTCAATTATGAGCCTTGCAATAATGAAAGTCGAATGAGGGGTCCTTTCTCCAAAACAAACATGCGTGACACTTCCATGTTCATCTTGAACTACGCAGGTTATCTCATGCTCATTTTCTTCGCCATACAAAGTAAATACAATTTTGTTCAGTTGTTTTTATATATATAGGTTGAAATATTAGATTTTTTTGTTCTCTGCCAAGCTACTAGTATAATTATCTTAACAAACCCGAAAATTATCTAATGATGATAAGAAAAAATCTTTAGAAATAGATTTTATTATATATGATCCGAAGAAATGATATTTCAACAAAACCATAAAAACTATTTATAAAAAAGGTTTGAATGAATAACAAATATTGTTCTACTATTGGTAACATCCGGAATCCGATGCCATTTGATTTGACTTATTGCTTCACATAGACAATATTTGAAGTACATGTTATAA
>JAPSGR010000120.1 GCA_031177355.1 Candidatus Nitrosocosmicus sp.
CCCATCAGTCCCGTACCAACTATACCAATATTCATACACAAACAGAAGTCTGTTTAAAATAAATACTATACAGCTAATTCATCATCTTGTATAATAAAAATACCGGTCGGCTAGATAAATTTTTTATTCGTAATTCAACAGAACAGAACTAAGATTGGGGTTGCCATGTCTCTAAGACAATATAATAGCTGTTAAAAACGTGATGTTTTCATTGATAGAAATAGCAAATAACTTGCTTCAGTGTTTCCAAGGTTTGAACAGTACAAGATAATCATAAGTTGCCTTTTAATATGAAACCCATTGATAAGTATTAGCATCCCAGGAGCCTTTATTTTCATAGTTCATTATCTTATATGCTGTGATGCCTTTTATCATGTTTAATAATGTTTAATAATAGTTTAGTGTTAGCTAGAGCAATCTCAAATTCGATAAGCCACTAAGTGAGCTTCCAACTATATCCCTTGAAGCATTCTTAGCTATCTCTGTGGCACTTCTAGTTGTATTCTCTAATATTGACGTAATCCCTATCTTATCGGCTCCCTTTAGAACGCCCTCAAAGAAAGTATTCCATCCCAAACCTATTATGGCTAGAAAAACTATGGCGACAATGATCAATAGGAGAACGCTCATTGGCCAAATATTATTCTCATCTGTTCTCTTAACTATTACGGAAGGAAACTATCTTCTCTTCGTACAGAAGCTAGAACAGGTAATATTAAACCATATTAGCAATTCGATACATTATAATAAGTAGCATTATTACTAACATGGAACTTTTAATCTTGATTACATCGTTATTCTAACTAGGTATTTAATATATAAGATCTGATTTCAGTTTACCGACTAAAAAATAGACTTTGCGTACCCAAAAACTAGGACCTTGAAGGCTACTCATTATATTAGAAATATCTGAGTTACTTATTAGTAGATCAATAATGATTCCTTTTTTACCAGTCAATCCGAGGTTTTACTATCGAAGAAACAAGATTACTCGATTCTATTGGCACAGGACAAATGGAACGAGAGATTGAGAAAAGGGTAATAGGTCTTACGAAAATGCATCAAAATAGGATGGCAAAAGAGACAGGAGTCCTCACTCTCAGAAGATGATATCAAGGGCATTTGAAACAGGTCATAAAAGAGGTACAAAATCAAAAGTCTCGTCCAACTAACGATTAGGTTCAATCACTTGAAAAATAATTTGGAAATCTCAATTGAAGTGCAAAAAGGTTTTAGAGAGATAATGCCAAGAACAACCACCTATTTTCCAGCCAAAATTGTATGTTAGTAGGTTGTACAAATGACGCTAGAAACCATATTGAAAACTATCCTAGAAGAGTTGATACATGATTTACTAAATCCTCAATTGCTTTTGGTTTTCGAATAAAATACTTAGCCTCATCCAGCATTGGAAATGATTCTTTAAATTCTTCACGATAATCCTCATATGCTGTAATAAAACATGCTTCTACATTGTTTTCAATACTTTTAATCTTTTTGAATAATTCGAAACCGTTCATAACAGGCATTCTAATGTCGAGAATTAGCAAGCCAAATTCGTTGGGTTTGAAGTTAGATAGAGCAGATGTTGGACTAGTATATGCCTCTACTTCAAAACCATTCATTTCAAGTATCATCTGAAAGGTTGATACCACGTCAGCATCATCATCCACCAGTAGAATTTTTCTTCTTGTTGCAGCATGAACACTATTACTAGCGGTCAACTCCCAATTTCAACCCATGTTGTGATTCCAGGAGGATGATATCAACATATCATCATTCATAAGATATGGACGATGCTTTAAACTATTTATGAATATCATCATAGTTTTCATGATTTTATTTTTTTACAGTGTTAACAATTGTTATGTAGTTGTCTTTATAAGGCCTTAAAATAGTTTTTAACACATTCGTCTAAACAGAGTATAACACGA
>JAPSGR010000059.1 GCA_031177355.1 Candidatus Nitrosocosmicus sp.
TGTAGAAAACACAAACAAAAAATATCACAAGCCAGAATCGCCTCGGCTGCAAACATCAATATTATGACTTTACGAAAAAGGCTATCAGAAGTCAGAAACGTAATAATAAACGCATCATTCTTAAATTGATTATGTAAATATTGTAATTGATTGGTTTTCATACTTCTCTTTCAACCTCATTTTATCATGCCAAGCCACACAAACTAAAGAGAGATTGATCTATGAGATACTATCCATAAGATATTGATTTGTATGGTTACATAATTTAGCTATCTTGTGTAGATGAAGCAGTGATCTTTTAGTTTGAAATCCCGGAGGATAAATAAAGTGGATAAAGAATTGACAACAAATCAAAGATATTGATTAAAATCATGTATTCTACTAGGATCAGATAGTCATAATATGGCGTTTGTATTTATTTTTGTAAACAGTTTCATATGACTGTATCAAATGTTCCTAACGAATACTGATTATATCTGAATCTTCAATCGTCGTAGATAATCTAGTAGACAATTAATTTAATTTAGTGATAACAGATTTCATCCGTAGTGGCATTGTTCAAGGCTGTATAAATTCAGGCGTTCAGTTCTACTATTGATGATCTAGTGCAAATTTGTCAAATTCTATAGCGGTTATAAGACATGCTCTAGCTACGGTATGAACTGCGCGCATAAATAATTCTCGTGTCAAATTATCAAAGAATAAAGGATATATCAATGTGAGTCCAATAGAGTTGCCCTCCTTGTTTGTTTGCAATGAACAAAATACACCTACTTTTAATAAATCCCTGGTCAATTGTGTTTGAAAATCATTAACTATTTTGTCATCTGTATTCTGTAAGATTTTACCATCTAGAGTTAACAGACGCGGTCTTGATATAATTTCAACTCTTCCAATATCGTTTTTATAAACGTAGATTCCAATTTTAAAATCTTCAAAATAACTGGTATTAATAATAGAAACTGTATTATCATCATCTATGGTTTCGTCTATACTGCAAACTGGATCTTTTTTCAGCCAATTGATTATATTCTCATATTGTGAATCAGCGTTTTTTCTTGCTTCTGACATTATTATAGTATTGCGTTATATACTATATTAAGAACTACATTGACTAGTAGATTAAGACAAACTTGCTTTAATATGGTTTAGTAAAATGATCCTTTAATTCCAACCGGAATTTAAAGTTAGTCCAAATTTTTCTCAAGAGAATATTGATTCATATTTGTTGTTGAACTTTCGTTTGAATATTTTACACCCTATCCATAACTTAAAAGGACCCTGTGTAATAGTAATTCACCCTTAATTTTGAAAACATTAACTGTTATTCAGGCCTCATCAGGTGATAAATAAGTTTCTTGTAGTAATAGGCTATAATATATTCATACTACATTAAATCGTCGCAATTGAATTTATGAGATCTTTGCTGGAGGACATAAGATGATAAATTCTAATTGAGACTTTCATAAGGGTTGATTGTAATGATAAAAAAAGGATGTGCTTATAAATATGATATAAGCGATGTTTACTAAAATCATTTGATCAATGTTAAAAGAATGAACAACGTTATCAATGATTTAACGATTATAATCATGAATATGTTCTTACCAGTAGATATATTATACTTGTAGAAATGCTTGGAATGACAATCTTATTCAAATGACTTTGAGAAATACTGTCTGACAGATTGCTATAAATGGCTTATTATTGCTTAATTCTAATAATCACCCCAACTATTTCATTCCGCTAGATCTGATCTGAGTTTACAACATATAGATAACTTATACTTAAGCTTTAGATGTTGATGTTCCCTTTGTACGTCCGAATGTATTTTAGGACCTCATAAACTAAACGGACTGTTTGATTTTTTTATTTTACCACACTATATGGAATTGATCAAGTAAATAGTTCAAGTCTTCATGCGTAGGGATTAGTTCAGTAGGCTAATCCAAACATGCTACAAGTCACGGATATATCCTTCATTCTCAGATGCTAAATCTTAAAGATGATTTAAAGAAATCTAACTGGATCAATTCTAACGTTTTCTTATCTAATCATCTTATTTTTATAGCCATCTCATGATGGTTTGCCAGCTTTTGTCTAACTTCTCTTGGTAACGTTGCGAAGTCCTTTTGGTGATATAAACATATACCCTTTACATCATATTCAAAATGAGTTGGTAACGATAGTTCATACTCAATTAGTTGCGGTATTTTCTTTCTAAAAAAGAATGCTCCACAATCTCCTAAAATAGATGTTCTTTTCCTTCCAATCTTTTTAGCAGATTGAACAAGATGTTGAATAGATTCATACTCATTCTTTATATCAGTCTGAGAAAAATATTTTTCCAAGGAATCAAGAATTATCAAACCTTTCTCATCATCTTTTTCTATCTTGTTAGAGTTCATCCCTTTATTTTGATGACGATGGGTAAGTTCATATTTAACAGAATCTCTTGTTTCATAAAAAGGAGCGATTTGAACTATTTCGTCTTCTTTATCAATTATTTTTTGTATATAATAAGAGTAAAATTCTCTACATGTGTTTAAGTCATGGTATACTACCAAACAGTGAATGCCGGTAGTCTCAGGTTCAAGGAGGCCTTTTGCGGCCTCCTTTGCGTCCATGGATATGAATATATCTTTATCAGAAATTAATCAACACCACGTGAGTATTTATATATTAAAGTTTAATACCTTGTAATAATCGACAATAATCGAAAAGTTTGGTATATCAGTATAGTAAAGAGCAAAGATAATCATATTAATTATGTTAAGTGGATTTGCATTTTTAACCTTAATCCTCATCACATATCGCTTTATTAAGATGCTATATCTATTAGCAATCATGAGATGCACTAAATGTTCTGAGCAAATTACTCCTAATCCTCTTCACCTAACACCTCCATCAAGTAGGAAGAAAGGTTGGTACAAGATTTATCATCAAGCATGTCCTAATTGCGACACCCCCATATTAGGCATTCGTGTCTCAGATGAAGGTACAGGTTATTCAGAAGAGTATAAGACGACAATGCAAAACATGAAATTTTTGAGTTTAATTTAAATTGTGTCAGATAACAAGTTTACTGTGTTGACGAAAATAATGTTTGAGAAGATTTCTTTAACCTCACCAATTTACAGTAACCACAAGGTTCTTTGATCCCATCTTTTTGAAAGAACTTTGCTAACATGAGCATTTTATATTATTAGAAGAGTTGGATTGCTCTTGTTCTTTTCCTCAGAGATAGATTTCTATTAAGTTGCAATCAGAATTGCGTTATAGGGTATGCATATTCGTCTTTAAAGGACCAAAAAGGATTGATTCCCTAATAACTAATTATACCTAACTTTATACTTCTATAATCCTCAATTCCTTGATAAATCGCTTGTTTTGTGTCCATTACAAAAGGACCATATCTTGCAATCGGTTCATTTATCGAGGTACCTGCAATAACAAGTAGTTGTAGTGTGTTCGTGATATATTCAGTTGCGTTAATTTTTATTAATTTTCCACCTTAGTTAAAAATAACCATCTGGCCTTTTGTAACTTTTCTTTCTTCGTTTTCTAATTTTTCAATTATTCGTTCACCTGTCGAAATATACACAAAAACGTTGTTTTCGTAGTTACTGGAACCTCAACCTTAGCACCTGATTCTACGATTATATGCAGATACAATATGAGTATCTTTATGTTAATTATAGAATGAATATTGCTAAACTTTCCTGCAATTATCTTTATCTGACCTCTATCACCGGGAAGTTGAACAATAGGAATTTTAGATTAACGAATGTCTTGATAATATGGTGTAGTCATTTTATATTTTTTAGGCAGATTAACCCACAATTGCAACTCGTGTAATATTCCACCTTTCTCAATAATGTCTTTAGCAGGCATTTCAGAATGAAGTACTCCAGAGCCTGCGGTTATCCATTGAACATCACCTGGATTGAGTTTCCAGAATTGCCTTGAGAGTCTTTATGTTCAAAATTACCAGATAGCATATACATTACAGTTTGAAATCCCCTATTTGGATGATCAGGAGCTCCTTTTGCTTCCCCTGACTTTAAATTTATTGGACCTATTTCTTCCAAAGGTAGAAAGGGGTCTATATCTGAAAATGTATTTGTAAGAAATGGTCAAAGGACAATGAATCCTGTACCTTCTGTTGTTGTGATACTGTCAATTACTCTATTTATAGTTCTATAATGAGACAAATGCACTTTCATGCTATATGTTAAACTTTTGTTAGTTAATTTTTTCACAGAATATATAATACACAAGGTTATTTAATCTTAGTAGTAATATAATACTTAGTCAGTAATTACTATTTGATATAATAATTGGTCAGTTATCTATTAATTCCAATTTCTTTTGGAGTAATTGTCACACATTAATACTTGGTAGTAATACGTTACTTATTAGACATGAACGAAGAAAAATGTGAAATAGTAGACATATGGGAGGTCCTAGGAAGAAGATGGTCTTTGCATATTTTGAAGAATTTAACTACTCATGGAACCGTCCGATTCAATGAAATTAAAAGACTGATACCTGAAATAAGCAGTACTGTATTATCTGATAGGCTGTTAGAACTTGAACGTGAAGGATTGATATCAAAAAAAATATTTCCACAAGTTCCAATTAAAGTAGAATATAGCCTTACTCCACAAGGTAAGGAACTTCAGCCAATTTTACACCAATTAAATAATTGGGTCGATAAATGGCAATCTCATAGAATAGAAAATAAGTTTGAAACAGATAATCAAAACGTAAAGGCGTATAGAAAAGCGGCTGCTAGATAAATTAGAATAATGCGACGTAAGTACTCTTCTTCAATACAACGATGTCTAATTATTAATTTTGTATAATAACTATTATATTGATACATATAATATAGTGTATGTATTTTATTTATAATTCGTTTCACGTTAATAACATTACGTGTTCTACCAGATAGATGCTTTTGTCTGTATCCGCAATAGCCTCAGGTAATCCAGTAGATTTATTGACAAGGGCAGGTAGTAACAGATTTCATTCATTGGATGAAGTTCCTTGTATTAGTATGGTTCGAATACGAAATGATAGCAAATAAAAAACCCAAACATCCTGTAAGCAAAAGCTGTATTTGGGCAATTATCAATTTAATGGTAAAAATACCCTTGACATTAATCATAAGTTCTTTTGTATGTACCTTCTGCTCAATATTTCATAATACATTCACATCAAAGAACTGGCTAAATTAGCAAATGACACAATACAACTCAACAGTCTAGTTCAATGTCTTATCCCATTCTCACAAGAGCACCTTCATCCAGCATAAAAACAAATTAAACCAGGATAAAAACGACTGTAAGCTTTGTAATAAACTAATTAAAGAAATAATTAAACAATTCATCTTTTCGTATCATTGAATATCCTAGATATAATAATATTTACTCTTAAAATTAATATATATAACAAAGAGAAAATAATTATTTTTATGAAAAATCCTCTTGATCCAAAATCAGGGAAACTTCATTCTTCCTTATGTGATCTTTTGAATATTAAATATCCAATAATTCAAGCTGGAATGTCCGGGTTTACTACACCTGCTTTAGTTGCAGAAGTATCTAATGCCGGCGGACTTGGAATATTAGGTGCTGCTAGACTATCGCCATCTAAACTAAAGGAATCGATTTTAGAGATTAGAAAAAAAACTGATCATCCTTTTGGTGTCAATCTACTTCTAGCACCACCTGAATATGATCAAAGCAATGATATCCCTAAAGTACAGAGACATTTAAACAAATTTCGCCAAAGAATGAACATTCCAATACCGAGTGCATTAAGTATAGATGAAATAAAAATACCTTCAAACAATATACAAGAAAAGCTAGATATCATTTATGAAGAAAATATATCTTTACTTAGTATTGGTATGGGAAATTCTGCCAAAATCGTCAAACAAGCTCATGATTCTGGAACAAAAGTAATGGCAATGGTTACTACTGTGAATGAGGCACTTACTGTTGCTGAAGCAGATGTAGATATAGTAGTAGTTCAAGGATCTGAAGCTGGCGGTCATAGATCAACTTTTGAAATGGATCCGAAATCTGAAATCCCACTTGTAGGTACAATGGCTTTAGTACCGCAAGTTGTTGATGCCTTGTCACTTAACACATCTAAAAATATACCTATTATAGCATCTGGCGGAATAACTGATGGTCGTGGATTAATAGCTGCATTTTCATTGGGAGCTGCCGGGATATTAATTGGTACACGATTTCTAATGGCAGAAGAAAGCAATGTTTTTCCAGGTTTTAAGGAACGCATAATTTCTTCAGATGCAACCGATACAATTGTAACTAAAGTATTTTCAGGTCGCTATGCCCGATGTATAAAAAATGAATTTGTCAATGAATATACACTGTCTGGTCAAAATCCATTATCATGGCCATTTCAGGCATTGGCAGCAGATGATATTTACAATACTGCTCAATTACAAAATGAGCCAGATTTTTTTCCACTTACTGCAGGTCAATCAATAGGAGGAATAAATGAAAGACAGCAAAAAGCCTCAGAAATTGTTAAAGAGATAATTTTACAAGCGAACGAGGTTTTGGATCGACTAAATGATTTTAGAATATAGAACAGAATTGTTTTTGTACATTTAGAGAAGATGTGAAAAATATAAGACTGACAAAACGTCTGACTAACAACATTGATAAGTTGCGGTACAGATAAATAGCTAGTTTTAAAGCGATGTTGAAAAACCAGTCTAAAGAACGTACTAGCAAAATGTAATACAATGACTCAAGAGGTATCAAAATATACAACTACTAGAACAAATAATAATGAAAAGCAATGACTAGTGTGTCTCAATAATGAAGCTATTTGTATATATGTTATTATGTAAAGTAAAGTTAAGGGGCATAAAAATTATTGTTTTCATCCATCTATTGTCGTAACTATGAGAATACAAAATAAAATACGTACTGTTTTGTTCCGTTAGTATATAATTCAAGATTGAATATAATCCATCATTGATAATTATTTGGTTAATCACTAAAGTATATAATAGATCGTAAAATACGTTTAGGGATTGAATGGAATTAATATTGAAATCGGTGTAGAATAAAGGTTTGACTATTGTTTTGATTTTAACCAAATAATGTTTTAATAGCACAAGAATCACTTTAATAATCTTGAAAGTCGGTATTTCACTACCACAAGCTGGTCTACAGGCAACAAAAGAGAATATGCTACATATGGCTCAGACTGCAGAAAGCGAACATTTTGATTCAATATGGACATTTGAAAGGCTTCTTTGGCCGATTAACCCCCAAACCCCCTACCCTGCAACTCCAGATGGAAGTCTTCCTCAAGAATACCAGATAATGCTGGATCCTTTAGAAACACTCTCATTTTTAGCCGCGCATACCAATAAAATTTGCTTAGGAACATCGGTATTAGATATGCTATTTCATAATCCTGTAATTTTAGCAAGAAGACTTGCTACGCTGGATGTGTTTTCTGAAGGTAGAGTCATTTCTGGGCTAGGCATCGGTTGGTCCAAAGATGAATTCCAAGCATCTAATATCCCATTTAATAATAAGGGAAAAAGAGCCGATGAATACGTCAAGATGCTAAAAAGGATATGGATGGATGAAGATGTTGAATTTAAAGGACAATATTATAATATACCCAAATCAAAGATTGGACCAAAACCAGTACAAAAGCCACACGTTCCTATTTATCTTGGTGGTTTTAGCGCCAATGCAATAAAAAGAATAGTTGAAAATGATTTAAATGGGTGGCTTGGCATTATTGGAGGTATTGCACCATTTGGTTATGTTCAAAGTGTTGTAGATAACTTTAGAAATGAAATAACTAAGACAAATAAAGATTCTACTAATTTTAAAATTATTCTCCTAGCTTATCCATATCTTAAAGAGAGTACTTTTAATCCCGATAAGAATGCCGATAGACCTACCCTGACAGGAACAATTGATGAAATTGGTGATGACATAAAGAAAATAAAAGACTTGAATGTTGACCATATAATATTTGCTTACAACTTTTCACCTATCGGCAAAGATACTGATAAAATGATCGACCTTACAAAGCAATTTTCAAAATTCGCTAGGTAAGTAAACTCAACCAAAAGTCAAAAAGTCATTCATTCTTCTAAAATCTTATTTTCTTAGTTTTAACAAAATTACTATATTACCAATTTTTAAATTGACCTTTGGATGTATTAAAACTGTATGATTTTTTTGATCTTGATTTCATTGATTATTTAATAGGTGTTCTAGTCTTTAGTGATAATCAAAAAAATATAAACTGTCTTTCTTTAGGAGATGATTTATTTAATCATTCATAAGCTGTCACGTGAGAACTTTTATGATTATGGTTATATTCTCTAATCTATCAGCTATGATCAAAATAACGATTGATTTTGGTTCAATCCTTTAACATCAGATTGATATCGCAAAACGATTTGACATTATCCTATAGAGATTTTTTGTCATAATAAATTCATTGATAGATAATACCATAGCGGGACGGAAATACCCAAGATAGTTAGTATGCAAAATAGAAAGGGTAATATTAACATATTTTTGTTAACGTAATAAAATATATTAATAATGTATGAGTTACATAACAATTATTAATAAAAAGTATATATGTTATTAATAATATAGAAGTATTGTGTCTAATAGTAATATTATAATTCCGATTTACTTTAGCATAGCAATAATAACTCTTTCATTGCCTATCGATGCGGCTACAAAAGACAATGCAATGTCTTGGAATATTCTCTCAAGCATCCTTCCTCTTTCTGTCAATGCATCAACAGTAAATGAAACCATAGGAAATCAGGGAACAACTTCATTGAATACTAATCAGGATAAGCTTGAGGTTTATACTTCCTTCTATCCTATATACGATTTTGTCAATAAAATAGGCAAGGATATAATAGATGTATCAACTATAGTTCCACCAGGAATTGAGCCACATGATTTTGAGCCAACTCCAAAGCAAATAATAGAATTACAAAATTCAGATGTTATTTTTATAAATGGAGCTGGATTTGAGAAATGGATTGAAAGAATACAAGGTGTTAATACAGTAGATCTAAGTTCATCCCTTTCCATTGAAAAGACGGAAGCTGTTCCTGATCCTCATATATGGCTTGATCCCCTTATGGTGAAAAATATATCAGCTGTAATATTGGATACTCTTATCAAAATTGATTCACATAATGCAAAGTATTATGAGAACAACTATGTCAAGTTGAGCTCAAATCTAGATAAATTAAACTCAGATATTGTAGGTAACCTAACCGATTGCAAGCTTGACGACTTTATCGCTTTTCATGACTCATTTAGCTATTTTGCAAAAAGATATGGGCTCACCCAACATTCAATTGAAGGCTTAGCACCCGAAGCCGATGTGGATCCTCAAAGAGTATCAGACACCATCAATCTTGCTAAACAATTGGGCGTTAACGTAATCTTTACAGAAGAAAGTATAGATCCAAGATTGTCTAATACCATTGCAAACGAAATAAATGGAAAGGTACTTGTTCTCAATCCAATCGAAGTAATATCGCAACAAGAGTTAGAAAGTGGTGAAGAGTATTTTTCAAAAATGTATGAAAATCTGGAAAACCTAAAAGTAGCTCTTGATTGCAAAGGATAGTTTATTACATTTGCAATATCTGGGGAATATTATTGAATAGATATGTACTCCAGTGATCTAATCAATATACTAGTTTAGCATGAAGTATTTATTTAATCAATACACGATTATTAATAAGTTATATTTAACTTACGCTCCTTTAATAATAAATATTATTAACTACGGCTTCTCGATCAAAAGTATTGCCAATTGTAAGCATTTCACTGAACGAAAGTATAATCCAAGAACTGGACAAACTGCAAAAGTTCTTGGGTTTTTCAGGCAGATCAGAAATAGTAAGGGCCAGTGTTAGAAACTTGCTTCTTGAA
>JAPSGR010000060.1 GCA_031177355.1 Candidatus Nitrosocosmicus sp.
TATACACAAAACCGTCTATTCATTTGAATGGATATGTCCATGTCGACTTAGAGTACTTTTAATTGCATTAGCGAATTCTTTTGGCATCCAAAAACAAACATCGTGATGACCTGGGAACACTATGTTATCACACACAAGTTCAGAAGCCAAAGCCTTTGTAGCCTGTACGTAATAAGCGTCTTGACTGTCGGCTCCTACAGCTGTTACTATATTGACTTTACTATTTATAATTGAGTTAGTTTTGGGTAAATATCCAAAGAATCCTCTTAATTCATGTTTGAAAAAGAATTCTACGTTACCTGAGAGTCTTTCACTGAGATCCGCAGGATATGGATCAAAAGGCACATTTACAAGTGACTTCATAAATTTATTTTGAGCTGCATCCGGACCTTCGTTCAAATTTTTTTTGTATACCTCTTTAACAAAAGAGCGCCATCGTTGTTTTTCAATTTCATCTAAAAGCTCGATCACTGGTGGTTCGTGAACTATAATTGAATCAATCAGCTCTGGCCTCATTGCTGCAAGTTCGAGACCAATAACTGCACCTCCGCTTCTACCAACTACGATAGCTTTTCCGTTTCCTATTTTCTCTATGATGGCAGCAGCATCGCGCGCCTGTTGAGCCACAGACATATCTGTGCTATGGTCCCCTGAGCTTCGTGAGTTGCAACGCCTGTCATAAGTTATGACTTTGAATCTATCCGCAAGAACTTCTGCGGCAGAAGAGTAAAAACCAGCGTCTTCCATAGCGCCGTGTATGAGTAAAAGTGATAAACCGTTACCTCTGTATTCGCAATAGATCTCTGCATTTTCATTCGATACTTTCTCTATAGTAGGAACTGGCATAGGTGGATTAAACAGAGAGATAAATATTAATCATATACATGATTTTAAAACATTGTCTTATATTGTTGTTGGAACTAGAGAACTTAATCTCTCTATATATATTTTAGTAATCTAAAAATTAAAAATATGAAAGTGTATAGTTCTTTTATTATGAGAAATCGATATCCCTTAGCCTCAACCTTTTAAGTACGAAGGAGAATGGTATAGAGTGCATCAAGAAAAGATCGACAAACTTTCTGAACGAATTATTAATGATACGAATTCTGCACTAAGCTGTCTAACTCTATATATTGGTCACAAGCTTGACCTTTTCAATATAATTAAAGAAACTGGTCCTATTGACTCAGAGGAACTGTCAAAAAAGACTAACTATTCTGAACGATACTTAAGAGAATGGTTGGAGTGTATGACAGTTAATGAATACTTAGAACATGATTCGTTGACAAACAAATTCTCCATACCTGATGAACATGCAGTAGTATTATGTGATCGTGACAACATTGCATATACAATCCCTTTTGTTTATTGGATTCCAAGTTTATCATCTGCATTAGATAAATTATTTGAGGCTTTCAAAACTGGTAATGGTGTTCCATACTCTATGTATGGATCAGATATGATATATGCACAGGGTGAAGGAAATAGACCCATGTTTGTAAACGATGTAGCAAAATGGATTTCATATATGCCCGATGTAGCTGAAAAATTAAAATCAAAAGGTGGACGTGTTCTTGATGTAGGCTGTGGAGATGGCTGGGCTAGTATTTCATTAGCTAAATCCTTTCCTTTGACTAAAATAGATGCTATAGATGCAGATTCGCAATCTATAGATAACGCTAAAAAAAATCTTCATAATGAAGGATTAGAAAATAGAGTATCTTTACATCAGTCGCTGATGGAGAAAGCAGAATTTAAAGAAAAGTATGATTTAGTGATGACTTTTGAATCAATACATGATATGCCATATCCAATTGAAGCATTACAAAAGATGAGAGGCGTTGTTTCCCCTGACGGAGCAATCTTGGTAGGTGATGTAAGCATGAGAGAGAAACTGGATGAAAAAAATGATTTTGCAGGTAAACTATACTATAATTTTAGCGTGTTGCTTTGTCTGCCACAATCAATAAATCACACAAATTCTGTAGCGACGGGAGCTGCCATGACTAGTTCCACTTTTAAGAAATATGCAATTGAGTCTGGTTTTTCAAAAATTGAAGTTTTACCAATCGATCATTTCCTATGGACATTCTATCGTCTTGCGCTTTGATTCAAACTCTTACTATTTTAATCAATTCAGATATGTTTAAATCATTACACGATGATTAGCTGCCTTTATTAGGCTCTTTTACAAGACTTTTTTGATTAGTATTATTTATACAGTTTTGGTAAAATGGCTTCTATAACGCGAATGTTCCTTATCTTATAACGAGATTTGTTAACAAAGATTCTATTCAACATTGAACCGTATCCCCACGCACCCAAACTGGATGATATATTATATGGTAATAATATTATGAGTTACCAACTTTGAATTTTCTTCCTGATGCTCTTGTTAATTTAAATACTAATTTGTTTAAATCATTTGTCTACTATTGACGAAATGAATTTTCTGTCATATTCTTAAATGTCTTGTTTCAATCATTAGTTCTGTTATTTAAAAAACCTTTTTATAATGTCTTTTTAAAGTGAGGGTATGATTACATCTGTCATTGTTTTGGCCACCTTTTCATTCATTGTTCTGACATTACCATTATTCTATGTAAATGCTCTACCTCCGGCTCCTGGTTGGAGCACCTCAAAAAACTGTACGGCAGATACAAGAGATGCCTATACTACTACTTGTTGCTGGAGAGAACAAATTCCAGGTCAAATTTTAGGACAACGCTATTGCCAAACTTGTACATATAGCGAGGACGCATCGACAACGGATTGTGGGCCAAAAGTAAAACAAATGGGTATCTCTGATGACATAAACCCTATGGTTCCACCGACAGAAGGTATATCCGATGACCCTCTAGCAGGAGATAATCCCAATCCTAGTATTCCACCAACTGAGGGAATTGAGGATGACACATCAAGCAATGATAATGAGAATGCTGACTCTCCAACAAACACCATTCCAAGAAAGGGTGGCGGTAATTTGTATACTTCAAACTCCAACGAAAGTGTTATAGTTCAATAGCAAAGGTAAATTCAGCTCAACCTAGTCGATTTTACTTTTTTTTCTGTAAATTTTATCTGCCCGGACTCTATTCAATATTGAACCGTGTCCCCACGCGCCCAAACTCGTTGGTCTCTTATATGGTAATTAGTATTATACAAATGCTCTGCATGTTTGCAAAAAGACCCACTTAATTTAAACATTAAAACTGCCTAGGAACCTAGTCATCGAGGGAAATTATCTATTTGACTGATTCGTTTTGTTAGTGGTTGATTGGGTTATCTTTGCTTTGTGAACAAGATATGACTTCCGGGTTCTTGATATCCGAATTGGCTTTTGTTAGAATAATTTAATGACAATTATGAAATAACGATTAAATCTAAATAATCTAATAGATTTCTATTATGAATTATGATATCCTAAAAGTCTATTAAAAACCTAAAATTAATCAATATAGTTTTATGTACCTTGAAAAATGATATTAGAAATCTCATGGAAGTTAATTACATCCATAGCAGTATTGGTAATGCTTATGCCTATATCATCTATTCATTTGATCACAACGATCAATAGTGCGTTTGCTGACAATCTGTGTCTAGGCCCATTATCTTGTTCTGCTATTGGTGGCAACGGAGGTAGAGGAGGAGATACTGGAGACGCAATAGGAGGAGATATAGGTCCTGGTGGTTCATGCTACGCAACGAACGTTGTCACAATAGGAGATGAATGTGGAGGCAGTACAGGAAGTAGCGAACCACGAAGCGGTAGTGGAGACCATAGTATGAACGGAGGTAGAGGAGGGGACGCCAATCTTAACTTGGGAGATTAATAACATTTGATTTTAATCGTTTAACTTAATAACCATTTTATTACTCAATATTTAATACAAGTATGCCAACATTTGTATAAATAATATTTCATTGTAAGTTACAAATGACTCCAATGCCATCTAATATCTACAAATTACATTTCTATTGATTTGGCTAAAATAAAGGATTAGATTCACTATTTTTGTGATGGGTTAGTCCTTTTCACCTAATCAGATTAAAGATTCAATTATGCTATTAGATGTTATATAGTCCACTACTACCTTGACTTTGTCCCAAGAATGAGAACTGTTATTGATAATATCTCGTATTGTATAGCATATATTAAAGGATGCAAGTTACTCTGAGAGTTATAAAAAGATAGAAATACCATAATAGAGGATCGCATACGATAGTTCAAACTAAAACAATCGATAAAAAAATTGATGTTTTGATTTGTTATTTACTTACTGCAGTGTCCTTTTTTCCATCCAGCGAAATACCCGCTATAATATTGCTGTGACTTTCCATCATCTGGATCGGCTCCATAGCAATGATCATGATCATACCAACCTTGTTTACATCCTTCTATCCAATCCTTGGACTTTCCCTTTGTGCCTTCACATGAATGTGTTGCAGCATCTGCTGATTTATTGATTAAAAGGGATGGAGCTAATACCATAGACGTTACCGCAAGTGCTATCACAAGTAATTTTACAGTATATTGCATTAACCTTGTTAATTTTGACTACTATAAAAGCATTTATGAGTGTATTACTTTGAGTATGGATAATGTAATGATATCAAAATTATTGAATTTGTATGTCTAAGAAAAGTTTTGACAGAGATCATATATAGTAGTATATAGTCATTTAGCCAATGAGAACTACTAATTATGTAACGACATTCTTAGTATTATCTTTTACCGCAGCAATTTTTTGAATGGCCTTGGCAACAGAGGTAAATCCATCCACCGTGTATGTAAACCATGAATTTGCAGCTAATCTGACTGGTCAGCGAGAGGCGCCACCAGTCGATACCCAAGCAAATGGACACACTATCTTAGTTCAAAACATGCCACAAAATGAAACTGTTCAATATTTTGTAAATGTTACCGAAATTCAAGGTAAAACTCAGGGACATATCCATAGCGCTGCTGAAGGAGAAAACAGCCCGATTGTCGTGACCTTGTTCAAGTTTGATTCTCCCCAAAATGAGATTTACAAAAAGGTAACATTACCGCTACCGCTAGTATGTTAGAGGGCTCAATGCACGGAAAAACTATATCTGATTTGATTACTGCAATAAAGAACGGTAGTACATATGCCAATGTTCATACAGAGCAAAATCCAAACGGAGAGACAAGAGGACAGTTAGTAGAATACCATAACTTATCCTGATTCGTTAGGGTTCGAAGTTATATCTTTATTTTTTTTTGATGTTATCTACGATCGCCTGTTTATTTTACTTGAAGTATGTAATTGTGCAAAAGCACTAAATTATAACTTTCAAGAATATGAATATTGTCTATCAAATACTTCTGATTACTTTTAACCGCATACACTTTAAAAGCAATTGTCCTTGGAATATCTGTGTTAGAACCCTACTATCCCTGGGAACTTATTTCCACATGTCCATTGATTTAATATATATTAGAATAGTACTAGGTAAAGAAAAAATGTCAAGAATAATAAGGGGATTGAATAATTCTTGGTTGTTTGTATCTTCTTAAGCTGCGTTGGTATTATTGAATTCTCAGTTTACGCCAGTTGTTGCGTTACTTGCCGTTGTATTAACAACAGTACCGTTTGGTAACACTCCTGGTCCAGTATTTTCAGCAGGGTCGATACCTGAGGTAGTTGGTATTTGAGAAAATGCGGCAGATGTAAACGTTCCAGTAACCATTAGAGACGTTGTAGCAAGAATAGTAGCGATTGCAAATAAGTATATTTTATTCATACTGGTTCAAAGGATATTTTATTTAATATATTTATTACCTAAAATGGTGCTATATTGTTGTTATGTTAAGGTTATATAACATGTTAAATAAACGAAGGATCAAATCAGAAGTGGTTCAACGTTTTTAATTCAATACTGAATTGATTATCCCGCCTAGGTTATTGGCCGGCATAGGTTGTTTTACTAACACATTATTTTCCAAAAGAATAAAGTGATTGTTATACCTACTCTAAATATTTACTAAAGTTATTACCATTTTAACGTGTATAATTCTAGAATCATACCGCATGATCGAGTTTAAGAGATCAAAGTTAAGGATTGTATAGAATTTGTATTATCAAATTCAGTTAATAAATTTTACCTATGATCCCATAATAAATTGTAAACTTTTAGACATCTCCGAGTAATATGTTGAAACTCTATTCAACCTTGAACCTTCCTTCACTTGTGTGAGATGTTACTAGTATCGAAATTAATATGAAACCATGGTAAAATTTTTGAGTACCTAATTTCTCATTTACTCTTTGTACTTGACTTGCTCTGTAACCAATCCACAACCTTTGGCCATAAATTCTGATGTGCGTCATAGCTAATACATAATTCAATATGCCCTGATGGAAACTCGATTGTCTTTTTGTCTTTACTTGCAACTACTTCACTTATTGGTATCGAGGACTTTGGAGAGACTAAATCATCGTTAATTCCTATAATATTTAATAGAGGTACGTTTATTTTTTTTAGATCTATTGGAGTTATTTCTTTCTGTCCATTTACCTTTCCTTTATCTTCTATTGATAATTGATTTTTTAAAAGTAAGTTCTTTTGATATAGGTCTATTACAAACTGTCTAAATAACTGACCCGATAAATCAGGAGTATTAGTTATCCACATGCTTATTTTCCAAAGATTTTGGACAAACTGGAAGATATCGTACTCTTTCGTATCCAAGGCATACTTTAGCCTATCAGTACTGTGCACTACAGGATTTCTCATGAGAAAGGCCAAACCAATTAGATGTCCAAACATTTCCTCAAATTCATCGTTGAACTTTTCAACTGGAAAGCTTCGCATCCACTCTGCAATAACAGTATCGTCTTTATCAAAATCAAGATTAGCTGATTGTAGAATTAAGCTTTGAATTTTGCTATTATGAAGAGCACAGTAAATAAGACATAGTGTCCCGCCCCAGCTATATCCATAAAGATTTATCTTTTCTTTGTTAGTTGCTTTACCTATTATCTCCAAAGCCTGGTTTATATCATTAATATAATTAGATATAGTCAGTTTATCTTTAGATTGTTCTTCACCCCAGTCTATAAGAAAAACATCAAAACCGGCGGAGACAAACTTATTCACAATACTTCTATTTGGACTTAAATCCAATATGTGGTATCTGTTAATTGGCGCATACACCATAAGTAATGGCATTGCATCTTTTGTTGAGGAAGGAGTAGTTTCATTTGAGTCACTAAAATAGTGTAAAATGCGTGTTTTACCTATTCGTGTTAAAACTTTGTTTGGAGTCTGGTTAATAGAAACTAGATTGTTATTGTAAAAAGCCGAAGATTGGTCAATAAGACTGTCTACATTAGATAAAGATGAGTAGCCAAAATTTTGTTTTTGATTAGAATCAAGCTTTGCAATCCCCTCAATATAGTCTTTGAAGTTTTGCAGAAAGTCTTTTGAGCGAAGCCGTTTGTTAGTCTTTAAATTACTCGCATCTATAAAATGCTGAGATAAAAATGTGTAAGGAGAAAAGAAATAGCTATAGGGATCTGCTACATCTGCTGATGATGAACTAGTGTAATTCTTAGAATTTATAGAATCTGTAAATTGCAAAATTGTCTCCGTGTATGATAGCCAATATTTGGAAAATATGCTCATGCTATTAGCAGAAATTTCAAACATGACTTTTAGGCCATTGATCAATGAAGAATCGAGATAATTCGGTAAGGTCAATACAATAGATTTAAGACAACATATCTTTTATCCATCATTTTAAATTAAAGTAAATTTATGGGTTTAGCCTAATAAAATTAAAACTGCTTTTTCTATTTGTCATGATGCGCAATCTATTCTAACTCCATAAAGGCTGAGTCAACTTCATAATGAATAGCTATCTACAAGTTAAATTCTGTGCTTACTTAACACTAGTCTTATAAATATCTCCTCATTTCATGCAATGGTCAAATTCTTATTTTGTGTATAACCCAGTCCTTTTAGTGAGTTTGTCAGGTATTCATCAGCTTGTGTTAAGTTATCCATTATGCCGGTCATATTCCCTATATTGGCTGTTGATTTTGTATTATTCAATTGCATTTGAACAATACTTAGTGTATTAGATAAATTGGAATTCTGAGTTTGAGATGAATTTCCAGAGGTAAAGTTTTATAAAAAGTGAGATATTTCTTCATCAGCCATCTTTAGGTGCATACCATCTCTGATGAATTTGCTTTATTTGTAGCATCATGTACTTCAAAAGGATGTACTCTTAATCCTTGAATAGTAACAATTGCAGGGTTGTCATAATTGGATATTCCAAACGGGTCAGCTAAGACTGTTGAAAAAAAATATATCGTTAACTTAGAAAGACAGGGGCAGCAAATAATAGGGAAATGTAAAATAATTTTGTAGTATATCTTTTCATATGTCCGTCTGTCAAGCATATACTATAAAACATTAGACTGGATAATCGCTCCAGAAAGTCTTTGAATTTGGATATCTTTTAAGATTCCACTTTTTTTATCATATAACGAGTAAAATTCTGATATCGATTGATATTCTATTATACTTTTAATTAAAAATTATCGTAGATTAGATTCAACCTTGAATAGTACCTTTAATGGACAGGTAGAAAGAAATTCTATCTCTTATTCGTTCTCTTAAGAACTGTCCGAATTGCCGCCGCTTTTGAGAATGGCGCTGCCCTCCTATTTGGAAAGGAAAGGGAATGTCAGAGATTAAATCAATAATTAATCTTGATAAAGCATATTCTTAATCTCATTATCTAAAGGAAAGAGGTTCGTTTATTGGTGAATTACTCTAATTTTGACCTCCGTATCTGAACATAAGCAATGAGCCCGGATTCCAAAGATCATCGGCCACACCACTACCATTAATAGCCTGTGCCGGGCCGAAGGAATCTGTAATTACATATATGGTACTGCCATCAGGACTGAATGCAACATCTCGATAACGATTCTCAGAATGGAATAGTTCCACAGGGTCACTCTCGAGTGCAGTACCATTGTCATTTAGATCAATATGAAATATTTTACCTGCCTTAAGTGTCGTCATAAGCAGTGTACCGTTCCAGCCTGGAATAGTGTCTGAATTATAAACTCGTAAGCTTGATGGTGCTACTGTTGGCCAGCATACATAGTTATTACCTTTGCATGCTGGATCTGTAAAGTTATAGCCGTTTTCAACAGTGTAAAAAGTTTGTATGGGCGAAACAAAGTTTGTAGCATTAAAATCACTTTCGTCCATTATAGGTAACTCAGCAGGAGGAGGCGAAATATTGTCCCATTCTAAAGCTTCACAGTTTTCTGCTGCAGACCAATTAACATATTGATAGGCTTTATCGTCTTTGTATCCTGCTACATATGGCCAACCATAGTTTCCTCCGGCCTGAAGGCGATTAACTTCATCATCAGTTTTGTCGCCATGCTCTGAGATATAGAGATCGCCAGTTGGACCTACAGTTATACCTTGGGGATTTCGATGACCATACGTATAGACATGGCTCTGAACACCATTAATTGCTGGATTATCTTCTGGAATAGAACCATCCGGATTCATTCTTAGAACCTTTCCCTCATATGCATCCCAATCCTTATCTGCTACTTGCTGGGCTGTTGGAAGATGCTGGGCTTCAATGTTTGAGCAATACAGAGAGATTTGGTTCTTCCCCTGGTCTCCTATTGTATAATAAAGCTTTCCATCCTGACCAAATGTCATACGACCAGAGTTATGATCTATGCTGCCGGCTAACCCGCTAATAAGATCTACTGGTTCGCTTATCGAATTGTTTGATGAGTCATAAGTAAACCTAGTGATTTTTGTAAGTCTTTCCAGCTCATCACCGGGATCAGCATCATACGTATATGCAACATAGATATGGTTAGTGTTGTTAAACTGAGGATCAAGGG
>JAPSGR010000092.1 GCA_031177355.1 Candidatus Nitrosocosmicus sp.
GCGCACGACCTCGCCTAGCCGAGCCCAGACAAATTCAACAATAAACCAAGGCCAGACAAATTCAACAATAAACCAAGGCCAGACAAATTCAACAATAAACCAAGGCCAGACAAATTCAACAATAAACCAAGGCCAGACAAATTCAACAATAAATCAAACTAGCATACCCACCGAGACTCCAACAACAACAACTCCTGCAGAGAAAGAAGCCTCCCAATCAATAAGAGGAGCTATAACGGAGACAGGCGAATTCGTAGGTAATGTTACGCAAAAAATTATTACATCAAAGTCTGCAGGAACAATTCTTAATGAAACTTCTGAAGTATTAGGTGACGCCTATATAGAAACTAAAAAGTTCTTTAGTCCTAATTAGTTAACCCAAATAAATAACACAAAACTTTACCCTTTTTATTCAAAAGAACATCTTTCAAAGAGGTTTATTACAATTCAATACTAGATGAACCTGTAATGCAAAAAAATTATTATTTTGAGTTATCAATATTCTAAACACCACTATCATGATCAACTGGGAAGGAGTCAAATTCGGTCTTATCACTGGTAACTTTTAGTATCTAACCTCTTAAGACGATTTATTTGTTTTAAATTTAAGTCACAATAGAAAAAAAAGTAAAATTTATGATGCCTTTACATAAATACTAAATCGTGCTGAATCTATTTTACACTTTTCTTAATTTTTATTTACAGAAATACTATACTTTTGATCCCATGCTGATTTTTATATACTAATAATACTATACCTATAGTGAATAATGAGAACATATCAAAGCCTGATCAAGATAAACAAAACTATATACAAAAAATAGCCCCTTTTCTATGGTTTGATAAGCAAGCAGAAGAGGCGGTAAAATTCTATGTTTCAATCTTTAAAAATTCAAGTGTCGAGGGAATTACTAGGTATGGAAGAGAAGGCTTTGAAATTCATCATATGGAAGAAGGAACAGTAATGACAGTTGACTTTAAGATAGAAGGTCAAAAATTCATTGCTCTTAATGGTGGTCCGGTCTTCAAATTTAATGAAGCAATTTCATTCCAGGTCTACTGTGAGTCTCAAGAAGAGATAGACTACTACTGGAAGAAATTAACAGAGAAAGGCGACCCGGGTGCTCAGCAGTGTGGATGGTTAAAAGATCAATATGGAGTATCATGGCAAATTGTACCCACAATTTTAATCAGAATGCTAAAAGACAAAGATATTGCCAAATCACATAAAGTCATGAAGGCAATGCTCCTGATGAAAAAGATAGATATACAGAATTTACTCCAAGCCTATGGAGAGCCGTAGTTAAAAAATATTGTTACCAACTTATTTTTATTTTATATAACCTTTTAAAAAGATCTTCATGATGTAAACAAAGTTTGAATTTGTAAAAGGTATTATTACTACAAAGAGGATTTCATTTATAGATATAAATAATACTTCGTCCTTTGACTTTTATGATTAACTTAAAATCTTTAAACATATAACTAAAAAATAAAACTATGTACATGCACTGATTGCGAAGAAAGTACTGTAACTTAACATATGGACACTCTCAAGATCAAGGTAAGGTAGTTAAAACAGAGATAGTTCGTTTGAAATTTGAACTGCGATCAAGTATTTTTTGGCCTTGCTCTGAATATTTCTTGTTTTATTCTAACTTTAATACCATAATAAAAATAAGATAATCGGTTCTTTAATTATTTGGAATTGACGAAGGGAATATTTTTGATATGGATGGAGGTTTACTTGATTCAATGTCATATCATGCAGAAGCAATGTCTCAAACACTTGAATTAGAAATTGATTATGAATTAGACAAAAAGTAGATTTTTATGACTTTCTTCCAATGCCTATTAAAAACGATTATAAAAAATTTATTTTTAGAAACACTAGATTAATCAAGGGGCTATTCTAGATTGGATTTACAAATGATATTATAACCACTTTTTTGATTAAATTCCGCTCATATTGTTAAGAAATAAAGAAATGATATCCAAATATCAGACAGTTTAACAAGTGAAAAAATGATCTATTTGATTTGAACAAAATTGATCCATTAAATCGTAAAACAATTTCGAATTCTTATAAAATATGGATCACTATATTTTTCGTAAGCCGTTATCAAACCTTGGAATAAGGATTATTTTTTTTAGCGCATACTATCTTATAACCTTGAACCCCAATAATGGTGGTATTTGCTTACCAAACTTATATTATACAATGGTCTAATCCTTAAATTGATTTTTATTCTCATGTGATTGAATTCACCAGTATAGAAGATACGTAATTTGTGTTATTTGACATATTTTTTCTAGAAGATTAGATTATTTTTTAATTCTAATGCATTTAACTAGCTAACAGATATTTTAGAAATATCAATATAATACTTTAGGTTTAATTAATTGTGACACTATAGATATCCGATATTGTGATTACCAATTTGCTAAGAAAGAAAAAGATGAAGAGGAATGATTGTGTATTCATAATATTTTCTGTCGTTATTGGAATGCAGTTGACATACTTATTGGGTGAATTTTCAATTACATATGGTAATACTACAGAAAACCAAGGAAAAGTCTTTGTAATGTATGCGGGGTCTTTGGTAAAGATATTTGAGGGCGCCTTAGGACCTGCATTTCAGAATGAATCGGGTTACTCGTATGTAGGAGAGGGCAAAGGATCAGTTCAAATTGCAAATTTGATTGAGAATAGATTTAGAACGCCTGATGTATTCGTTAGTGCAGGTACTGTTCCAATGTTAATGTTAATGAATACTGATCCTCCATCGGTAGACTGGTTTATAAAGGTTGGATCCGCGGAAATTGTAATAGCATATTCTTCAAGTAGCCCCCATTACGCTGAATTAGAAAAAGCAAGAAAGGGTGAGGTTCCATGGTATGATGTTGTTTCTAATGATAGTTTCAAATTTGGTAGAACAGATCCAGAGCTTGATCCGAAAGGATATTACGGAATCATTACTGCAAAATTAGCAAATATCTATTACAATGATTCATCCATCAAGGATACGATTTTTGAAGAAGATAGAAATCCAAAACAGATCTATCCAGAGGAAACTCTTAAAGCGATACTTGAAACAGGTCAGTTGGATGCAGTAGTAGCGTACAAACATGAGGCAATATCAAGAGATCTTCCATATATTACACTTCCAAAAGAGATTAATCTCAGCGACCATGCATATGCTGATTATTATAAAAGTGCGAACTACGTCTCGCAATCCAATGATAAAACAATTTATGGCGAACCAATTGAATTTTCAATCACAATTCCAAAGACTGTAAAAAACATAGACGGTGCTGTTTCCTTTGTAAACTTTATTCTTTCCAAAGAAGGTTTACAGCTGCTGGAAAGTCAAGGACTAGATTCATCCAACTTCACCTTTGATGGAAATATTAGAAGTATTCCTTTGAGTATAAAAGAAGCAATTTCATAGATATTATTATCTTTTTTGTTTTTTACACATAATTAAGTCCTTTTATTAATAGTCATCATGTATAATTTCTAAAAGAATATTTAATTTAAACATTAGGTTGATTATGAACTATACACCTCATTGTATTTATCATCATGATTTTCTTCATATTTGAGAACACATACATAATAGCTTATTGTTGATGTTACTAATATTATGCGTATCAACTCGTATGCCACAGCCATTGACATCAATGTTATGGGATCATTACCACCATTTTAGAAATTTTTTTCTTTAAATTCATTACTATCCAAAAATTATATTTGCCCTCACTATCATCACATTGAATATTACTGATGTTACTAAGTTATAATGTCTTTATTACAACGTTACTAGTGTTTGAACAACTATGTTCTTGTGCCCAATTTGTATCTGCAAATTCAGAGACGTCACGAAAGTTCTCATAAATATCACCTAACACATTATCCAGTATTGCTTCATTTACGTTAGCATGTTCGCAATATACGACGGCAACAGTTCGACCATAGACAAGTCCTTGGTGGGCGGACAAAAAAGAAAAATGCCTCCAGCAAATGGTTGTGCCAGAAATATAATCATTCATAAAGAGAATAAATAAGATTGACAAGATGTGTAGTTACTCCATTAAATTACCGAGTTTTTCATACAGATATTAGATTATTGTACGAATGGTTTGAAGTCTATCAATCCTGGAATATCCAATAGATCTATTTCCTTTGCCATTGCATGTGCCTTATCGGTTTCGTTATCTTCATTCATGCACTTTTGGTAAAATACACAACGCGTACATTTGATATTTCTTAATTTTACATCAAGACGCGGCAAAAGGGATACATCATTTTCCTTAAGTGCACTTACAAATAGTTTTTTTCTTCGTATCATTTCATTTTTTAACAGATCTCTAACAAAATCATCTTTAGGTAAAAGGATAGACCAACTTTCAATCCTAGGACCTTTACCATCAAAAGGCTTAAAGAAGTAGTCACCTTTATCATCCGACCTGATATATCTCATTTCACTGTTGCTATATCTTATT
>JAPSGR010000061.1 GCA_031177355.1 Candidatus Nitrosocosmicus sp.
TGGTTAATCCCTTTTCTCTTATCGTTATTCGACCATTATGTATGCCGTTAATACGCATTACGTTTCTAATGAAATTCTCATCAACTTGTATTGCGGCTTGGATATTGACTGATATACCACCAGTTGATGTTTTCTCTAACACAATATCGGGAGGTTTTTCGTCTACCTTGACACCGATTTCAAAGAGCTCTTTTTTTATAACTTCAAGATGGTTAATTTGAAATACATCTAATACAATCAAAACGAGATTTGCATTTCTTGCTACTGACAATACTCTTTTTCCTAGACCCTTACCCGCTGCGGCTCCCTCAATGATTCCAGGCAAATCTAAGATTTGAATTCGAGCTCCGTTATAGTCTAGCATACCGGGAACGGCAGTCAGTGTAGTAAATGAATAAGCAGCTGTCTTTGACTTTGCATTCGTTAATGCATTTAATAATGTTGATTTACCTACACTTGGAAATCCAATCAAAACAACCGTCGCATCACCAGCCTTTCTAACATCAAACCCTGCACTTCCACCTCCTGTGGAAACAGTTTTACCATGGGTGTTCTCTTCCTGTTCTCTTTTTAATTTTGCAATCTTTGCTTTTAGTATGCCTATATGAAATTCAGTTGCCTTGTTAATTTGTGTCTTGTGAATCTCATCTTGAATTGCCCTTATTTTCTCTGGAATACCCATTAGTTTTAACTTATTTAGAAAAATTAATAATAAAAATTTATTTGATCCTGCCGTTAATTGGTGTGATACTAGAGCAATACTGGAGCGATACTAGGGATGTAGATGATATAGACCTAATCCCTGAATCTAACTACGAACTCTTATTTTAATATCATAAAAAACTTGAGCCCATATAGTGTTGCAATGGCACAAATAAATCCAAGCATACCCAACCAGGGCATTGCAGGCATCTTGGGTGACTTTAGTCTAATCTGGTGATCGTCCACTATGTTCGTGATATAATCTTTAACAAATGAATGCCATAATTGATACTCTATACGATGCTTTTTTAATATTGTCTCTATTTCATAGACTACAGGGACCCTAACTGATTTGATGTGTTGAAAATAATTTCTGGAAATTTCCACCTCTGCATGAATTCCGATCAAACCCTGACTAAAATCAAGCAATCTTACGTGCATTTCCCAAGGTCTCTTTAGTTTTTTTGAAAATCCACTGCCAATTTGTGTTGGCTTCTTATGTTCAAATTTAACCATTTTGAATCCTTCAGAAACTAAAGTGTTGATAATTTCATCCTTTCTTATTTTTACCATCAGGAAAAGATGATCGAGTTCTACTTCCTCTCTCTTTATGAGGTTTTGGATGCCTTGTAGAAGTTTGATCCTTCTAGGATAGAGTGTAGAAAATTCAGACATGCATCAATTTCTCCAATTACTTTTGATATAGTATTGTTTGACTATTTATAATTTAAAAAATTAAAACTTTTGATTATCAAAAAGTATCCGTAATTTTTTGTGACAGTCCTCTGATATAGATGTCAAATTTGCTTTCAATAGATAATGATCCGATAGATATAGGTCTATTTGTAAATTTGATTTTTAATCCTCTCAATATGATTACAGGGGTTGATGCGTCCGATTCACCCATTACCATTG
Organism: Candidatus Nitrosocosmicus sp.; assembly: GCA_031177355.1. Taxonomy (GTDB): domain Archaea; phylum Thermoproteota; class Nitrososphaeria; order Nitrososphaerales; family Nitrososphaeraceae; genus Nitrosocosmicus. The sequence goes on from JAPSGR010000061.1 coordinate 1,618, forward strand.
TTCCGATCGATGCCAAACAGTCAGCAATGTTTTGTGACGTATATTTTAAGACATTCCCAAAAAGATCCTTGGTTCCCTTCAAATCTATAACTGGCTCGAATCCACTGCAAGCTAGTGCTACCCCTACCGTACCCTTTCTCATGGGCAAGATTCTACTATCTGATAGTACGACTCCGATCTTTTTTCCAGAATTGATCAAGAATTTATTTCTGAGATTCTCTATAGATTCGTACGGATGTTTGGGATACAAAACAACATGGCCTTTAGGAACATTTGACTTGTCAATTCCAGCGTTTGGGGCGAGTATTTTGTGAACAGACGTAAGAACAAAACCATGCAACCCACCAAAAATCTCATCAGATTCCCGTATTATCAACTCCATCATATGTGGATTTATATGAAACTTTTTAGATAGATGAATTGCATTTTGGCTAGGGGTAACATCATCCAATTTTCTTATTCTTCCCTCGCTTATGGACAAGTACTTACTTGAAATTATTAGTATATCGTAATCTTCTATGGTTATATCTCCTTTATTTTTGGTAATTTTCTCATACATATCAAACCTCGACGATTCCTTTTCTAGGTGGATAGGGATTATCTCCAAATGTTTTTAATCATCCATAAACTCATTAATATGTTACATTCGAGTATAAAGAAAAGCGAATATGTTATTATTCCAAAAGTATTAATCTTTTGATGTATCAGTTTATCTTATTACTATGGGAATGACATTAACTGAAAAAATACTTTCTCATTCCTCACATTCTAAATCAGTTGTACCTGGTGACATCATTTTTTCAGATGTAGATAAAGTCATGGTTCATGACGTCTCTGGCCCAGGAGTGATTAAGGTTTTCAAAGAGTTGGAAAAAAAAGGTATCAAATTAGAAAAAGTATGGAACCCAGATAAGGTTTGGATTTCTGAGGATCACTTTGTTCCCGCCTCCGACAGAATCTCTGCAGACAATGTTATACAATTGACAAATTGGGCTCAGAAGTATGGTATAAAAAAGCATTATAAATATGGGCTTGGACAGTATGGTATTTGTCATACCATATCTCATGAAGAGGGCCTTGTTTTGCCTGGGGAAGTATATGTAGGCGGAGACTCGCATACTAATACGACAGGAGCAGTCGGTGCATTTACCGCAGGACTGGGTCATACAGATATAGCATATGTACTCAAGTATGGTAAAATTTGGTTTAAAGTTCCTGAAACAATGTTGTTTAAATTAAACGGCAAGAAGCCTAATCATATTATGGCAAAGGATATTATCCTCAATATTATTTCCGATATTGGAACTGATGGCGCTAACTATAAAACTATGCAGTTTACAGGCAATGTTATAGATAATTTAGAGATGGAGGAAAGATTTACTTTAACTAACATGACTACAGAGGCCGGAGCAAAAAACGGAATCATAGAACCAGATAACATAACTGCTGAGTATATAAGTATCAGAAATAATACACCACTAAATTTGCAAAGGGGGGACCCTGATGCTATATATAGTGAAATATTTGAGTATGATTGCGAAAAAATGGAACCATCTGTTGCAAAGCCTTATTCACCGGAAAATGTAGTAGCCGTAAGAGAAGTTCCTAATACCGAAATAGACAAAGCCTATATTGGCTCCTGTACTGGCGCAAAATTGTCTGATCTTAGATCTGCGGCAAGAATACTCAAAGGAAAGAAAGTTAAGGTGCGAACAGAGGTACTTCCTGCTGCACAATCGATTTATATGAAAGCAATCAAAGAAGGTCTAGTTACTATTTTTATGGATGCAGGCGCAGTAATTGGACCTCCCACATGCGGAGCTTGTTGTGGTGCACATATGGGTGTATTAGGAAAAGATGAAATTTGTGTAAGTACCACTAATAGAAACTTTCCAGGCAGGATGGGAAATGTAACTTCAAAAACGTATTTAGCGTCTCCAATGGTCGTAGCCGCATCTGCCGTTACTGGAAAACTAACTGACCCGAGGGATCTTTAATGATCTTGAAAGGATTTATTCATAAATACAATAAACACAATATCGATACCGATGTGATTATTCCTGGACCATATCTAAAGATCCATGACCATGATGAACTAGCCAAACATGCAATGGAAGGAATTGATTCAGATTTTACAAAAAAGGTATCAGCAGGTGATTTTCTGTTGGTTGGACATAATTTTGGATGTGGCTCAAGCCGGGAACATGCACCAATAGCACTTTCAAGAACTGGAATCAAGGCAATATTAGCTCCATCATTTGCAAGAATTTTTTATAGAAATTCTATTGATGGAGGATATTTACTCCCTATTGAAATTGAAGAATATGTGTTAAATAAAATTGGAGATAAAGATGAGGTAGAAATAAATCTTGACACTAATAATATTTTAAACTTATCTAAAAATGAAACATACTCGATAAAGCCTTTCAGCAAAATCATTGCCGGTATTATAGAGGCAGGAGGTTTGTTTAATTACAAGATCCCATGATCTTAATTTTTTGTAAATTATTTTTCTTGGATTGTTTGCTTATTTACCTGACAAATAACTGTTCAGAACTATAACCTAATGATTGAGATAATATATCTTCTCTTCTTTTTTAGAAAATTAAAAATTTTTTGCTTACTCATAAATGTAATTGTATATACTATGAGCGTTTCACTCAGACGTTCGACAAATTTCTAGATTTTCACATTAGTACTATTTTTGTTAACTATTTAGTAATCATTATTTTTATTTGATGTGTCAGAATTTAGATACGATTTTGCGGCTTCATTTATCTCGGTTGATGTCAAATACCTTAGATCAAGATTTGTTTGAAAATGATAAAACATCATCTGATTTTTTGTAGTATCATCAATTGCATTTGTTCTTGAATAATAAACTACCATCTCAATTATATGATTATTGTTGATGTTACTTTGGCTTTTTTGTTTCTCCAAATAACAAAACTGTATCGGACCATAGTGAGTAATAAGAGATACTGATAATGCACATGCAAACTTATATTTTTCGCCTTTGAATTTTTCGATGACCACATCGGGTGTTAACGTTTCAATTATCTCTAATTCATCCTGATGGTAATTAATTTTGAAATTGTTTTGTGATGCGTTACCAATCAACTTGTTCAGACCAAGGACGCATACTTTACAATCCTTAAATTCTGACTCTATGACGTTTTTGAAATTCAGCATTTGTTTTAATATGTTCTTTAAAAGTATCAATCCTTTTATACATTAATCTGAAAAGTGATAAAAATAAGAGTAATTGAAATTGAACTGATATATTGTCAAATACAGAATTTAACTACCCTCTTTTTATTGCTATATCTAAGAGAATAAACCTATTGCTCTTATATTTAATACAAAACTAATGAGTTTTTTGGGAGGAATTTTGTATATCTTAGATCTTAACTATCAAGATGTAATTCCTATTAGTTTTCTATAGGCTTCAAGCCCACTTGCAATATTGTTTTTTTCTACCGAATTAAATTGTTCTCCGCTGAAAGAATATGTTAATAGAAAAGGTTCGTTTGCTATAAATCGCAAACCATTAGCAGAGAAGGAAACACTCCCTGTAACTATTGGCTCATCAAAAAGATCACTTGGAATAATTATGGTGTTGTTTAAGGGAAAAGTATAAAGAGTCCCGTACTGAATTGGCAATTTTAAAGTATTATTCAATGTTAGAATATTTATCGATTGTAGTTGAAGGGGTTTACTGGAGGTAAAGGTAATCACACCTGAATATACTTTGCTACTATTGTCTACAGGAAATATATAATATGATTGCTCAAGTCCTGTTCCTGGGATCGGATCGTCTTGCGATGTTATGGTTCCTCCAAATGAGATTTTCTGAGATGGAGCGCTTGCATCTGCCTCTGCTGCAGCCACATTCACTACAATTCCTGCTGCCGAATCCACTATTACATCTGATCTTTCTGAAGATGTAAAAAACATTAACCCAAATAGCGAAACTGAAATTATAATAAACACTATATTTTTAAAAGTCAGTTGAATAGTACCGATGCCCTGAAAAAATTTTATTTGTAAATAACGCATTAAACTCGAAATAATTGTGAATGTATGATATTAATACTATTGAATTAAATCGATTATACTCTTTCGGATTATTTGTTTTGCTTCAGTGGATATATCGTAACAATCTAGTATCTTGTTTGGATTTTTTATCAATCTTTTCCTGAATTCAGGTTCACCTGCTGCCTTAAGTAGAATTTCACTTATAACTTCAGCCTCAATATTAATTGAACTCAAGTAATTCCTCAAGCGAATTTACAATATATATACTTTTTTTTAATATAAATAGCATATTCCTAATATTACAGCTACTTTTACGTTCGCCTCTTACTTAGGTCTTTTATGGGTTAATAATTAAACGGCTCAACCGATTCATCATTTGCCACTTTCGTTTTTTAATTGACAATATATCCAATAATTAAAATAATATTTCTTACAAATTAATCATGTTAATACTTATTGGAAAATGAATCTATTTTATTATTAAAATCCAGAAAAAAATGGAATAGTCTAGGCACTTCTAGAATACAACCAGTAGAGGAAACTTTGGAGAAAGTAAAATCCAAAGTTAAAGAAATAGGAATTACGAGAATTGCGGATATTACAGATATGGATAGGCTAAGAATCCCCAATTATTCAGCCGTTTTACCTGGCACAGAAGACTATATTTGGGTATATAGCGGAAAAGGGCCGACGAAGAACCATGCAAAGGCAAGTGTAATTATGGAAAGTATTGAAAGATATTCTTCTCTGCCGGCAAATTACAAAGGAAAAATTGTAAAAGGCAAGTATAAGGAGTTATCTAAAAAATATAACGTTCTAAAATATGACGAGGTTATTGAACCACTCTCTTTTCAAGTAAATGAAGAAATGATAATGGACTATTGCCTGGGATATGATCTTTTAAATCAAACTGATATTTTAGTGCCTAGTTCACTAGCTATATTTAGGTATACTTCACACCCTCCTTCTGTTAATCCCTATTCATTTTTTCATACGAATGGATTAGCATCTGGCAATGTTCTGGAAGAAGCGATATGTCATGCTCTTTGTGAAGTTATAGAAAGAGATGCCGTTAGCATTGCCGAATTTTCAAGCAGTGCCTTTCCGTATCATATTCTCAAGACAATTGAAAACGAATTTCTTAGAAAAGGAATTCGAATAAAATCAATGGGTTCTAAGAATTTTAAAGATGATAATACCATTTATCCTGAAATTGACTTAGATGGATTAAGTTATAAACCAGCTGAAAAAATAGTTCAACAATTCAAAAAAAATAATATATCTTTATTTGTGAAAGATATCACAAGCGATATAGGAATACCTACTTTCATTGCTAGCAGTGTTGAATGGGTTAATCATGAATACGGATATTTAGTAGAAGGACACGGGACTCATCCGGATTCTAGAATTGCGTTGATGAGATCCATTACCGAAGTATCTCAATCAAGGGCCGCCAACATTCAAGGGTCGAGAGATGATTTACGAAAAATGAAATACGATCCTGAAGATAGTGACGAGAATAGATCTTGGCAATTTATGCCGTCTACTAATAAGAAATCATTATCAAGGGTGAAATCATTTTATAATGATGATATATTAGAAGATATAAAACTAATTCTTGGAAACTTAAAAAATAGCGGCATTAAAAAAGCCATAGTAGTAAATTTGACAAATTCAAAATTACAAGTCCCAGTGGTTAGAATTATAGTTCCAGGATTAGAAACATTTAAAATAAATAAATTGACCGTTGGTAGCAGAGCTCAGGAGAGTGCTAGAAAATGTCTACTTCTAGACCAATAATTTTTCTTGGTCCTTCTCTTTCAGTAGAGAAGGCTAGAAGAATTCTAGAAGCTGATTATAGAAAGCCAGCTAAAAAAGGAGATCTCTTACAATTGACCTTTAACGAAACCAAAATTGTTGGTTTGATAGACGGATTTTTTTTACAAGATTATCCGCCCACTCCAATTGAGGTATATAATTTAGTTAGGAAAAAGGGCACTACAGTCTACGGCTCTTCAAGTTTGGGAGCACTTCGAGCTGTAGAATTATCTAAATACGGGATGATTGGAGTAGGTAAAATATTTAATTTGTTTCGAAATGGCATATTAGATTCTGATGACGAAGTAGCAGTTACTTTTACAGATTATTCTAATTACAAATCTGAAGCATTGATAGACATACGGTACAATCTCTTTTTAGCTCAAAAAATGAAAGTTATTGATAAAGAAGTTAAAAGGATCATTCTAAGAGTGTCAAAACAAACGTATTTTCCATATAGAACATACAGTGATATCTTGGATACGTGCAAACAAAAGTACCCTGGATTTACTTTACAAATAGAAAAATTCAGAGAGCATATTCGGTTAAATCGAAAGAGTTTGAAGGAGAATGATGCTATCATATTATTGGAGCGAATAAAGGATCGTATGAATTCCATCAATGCTTAAGGTAATTTTATATTTTCTCTAATTAATTAAATAATATTCATGGGTAATAACTTGTATAATTTTTTTTCTCGCATAGATCCTTACCATATCTACGTAGCAGTTTTTTATTTTTCAGCATTTATGATGCTATATATAACAACGTTTGGAATGTATTGGAGTTGGGTTGAATATAATACAAATGGAACAATTAATATCGGAGAAATAATAGTAAAAAATGATCTTTTGTATGAAGGATCTGGCAAATTAGTCTCTTATCTGGCTATATTTTCTGTAATCACATGGTTTTGCGTTACCAAAATTGGTTATAAACGTGTACAGAATACCCCAAATATTGCACGGTCGGTTTTGTCTGTCTTATCATTAGTATTAATTGTTGTGGCGGCTTATGAATTTGTTTATAACTTCACTGTTTGGGGTTCCCTCATTACATTCAATACTATAAACAACTCTCTAAATGTTGATGAAATTAATATTAATTATCCAAATCCAGAGACACCATGGAACCTAGTTTTTGCAACCAAAATGACTCTTGCTGCACTAATTATATCTTGTCATTCTTTCTATGTTATTCAAAGGGCCGGAAGGAAGTCGGCAATATATGTCGAAAAAAATAAAAAGGAGAATCTTTTTTAATTCTGTATTTTTCTCTGCATGGTTTGTTATATGATTTTAATATTCACAAAACATATCAGTTATCTAAATTGATATCGATTGTTTTCCTTTTATAGATAGATGATTGTTGATTAATGAAGTCGGGATGTTGAATATGATATCTTTCCCATACTTTTTATTTTAAGATTATACAGAGCAATATGGAGTCACTGTTTTTAAAAATTTTTTATCCAGTTCAACAAACAAAAGATATTGAAAATTGGTGTTATCTCTGATACTCATGACGACGTACGTAATACTAAAAGAGCTATCAAAGTTTTCAATACTTTGAATGTTGATTATGTTTTCCATGCTGGTGACTATATATACCCAGGCATGATTGCCTTATTTAAAGAACTAAAACCATTTATAAAATTTTATGGCGTACGCGGTAATAACGATGGAGAATTAATTGGATTGATCAACCAGTTTGGCAAATTAGAGAATGGATTTTTCTTAAACGAATTTGGCAGAATCTCGGTTGACAATAGGAAAGTTGGAATTTATCATGGCACCAATATGCAACTCACTGAATCATTAATAGACTGTCAACTCTTCGATCTTTTGATTCTGGGGCACACTCATAAAAAAAGAATTGAAAAAATGGGAAGAACTCTTGTAATGAATCCAGGATCACTAAACAGCAATTTTTTCTCCGATGTCGTAGATGATTATCCATCAATAATAGTATATGACCCTGATCATAATGATGAAAAACAAAATTTTGCCCAATTTGTATCCTTAGATAAAAATTGGAGTTAATCTTTCTATTCATATACTTCACACCAAATAAATTCAATATTTTTACAAGGATTTTTCAAATACGCTCACAATCATTTCATCTAGCCTAAAGTAATTTGTTAATAATATCTAGTAAATAATATATAAAATCATGAGTATGATAGTTTAGTTTTAATATGAGTTACAATGACGAGGCGAAATTGAACGAGTCAAATGGTTCAGACGCCAAGAAATCTTCATCTAAAAAAAATGTCAGTGTTAATACTAGTAACAACAGTAACAACAACAAAAATAATGATAATGATACTGGTAAAGGATCTCCTCAAGAAACCCACACAATCAAAACCTCCCCCTCACCACTATCACCAT
>JAPSGR010000033.1 GCA_031177355.1 Candidatus Nitrosocosmicus sp.
GATCTACAGAACTGCTGGCTAAAAACATAATCGACTCTGTAAAGGCGATGGGATATGTTCCTGTAGAAAGAAATAATAATTACGATATAATAAAGTATTACTAAATATCATAATTTAAATTATTATTTCCTAGCAGAATGCATTCACTATTATAAATAGGTTTATAAATGAATTTATGTAAAACTTGAATTGTGCCAGTTGGAATAGACGACATGGCTATTTATGTCCCGAAACTTTATATTGATTATAAAGACTTCGCCGAAGCCAGAGGAATAGATCCCCAAAAACTAGAATACGGAATTGGAATAAAAAAGATGGCCTTGGCCGACGCGAATCAAGATCCGGCGAGCATGGCTGCAAATGCTTGTATGAGATTGATGAAAAATAACGATCTTCAGCCCCAAGACATTGGTAGAATTTATGTAGCAACCGAGTCTGGTTTGGACGAATCAAAGGCTATGAATTCCTTTGTAATTGGAATGCTCGAACAGGTATATGGAGAAAGTACTTTGGAACATGCTGGTGGTATTGAATGTAAATTTGCATGCGTCAGCGGATCTTACGCCTTGTATGACAACACAAATTGGATAAGGGCTGGAGAAAGTAATGATAAGGCCGCTATTGTAATAGTTAGTGATATTGCTAAATATGATATTGGTTCTGCAGGAGAGTATACTCAGGGAGCAGGCGCTGTAGCGTTGCTGATAAAAGATAATCCTAGACTATTGGCTTTTGATGAAAGAGTTACGTCAACTATAATCAAGAATGAATATGACTTTTATCGCCCATTTGGGAAGGAGACTCCTTTGGTTAATGGGTTGTATTCAAATTTACTATATCTTATTCAAGTGAGAAAAGCACTTGATACATACAAAGAAAAGGCTATCAAAACAGGGATCATAAGTCTCAAAGAGGATGAATCCATAACTGACCATATTGATTATATAAGTGTCCATCTCCCTTATCGCCGTATGGGCGAAAAGGCCCTGGCATATTTATTAAGACATGAATGGAGGCATTTACCACGCTGGAAGCATATCACCGATGAGATAGGAATGAATGAACCTATACCTAAGGACCCTAGAGGAACAATTGAATCCATATTGGCGGATGTAGAGTTCATGAAAGCAGACGAAAGATTTAGGAGAGAATTCATGAAGACAAGTTATTATAGAGAGGTTTTTGATAGGAAAATGTCTTCCTCGTTACAGGCTTCTGCGGTGATAGGCAACCTATACACTGCTTCTATGTATATGGGATTGAGAAGTTTATTGGAATTTGAATATATTAAGAATGTTGATCTTTATGGCAAACGTATAGGATTTGGATCATACGGTAGCGGTTGTAGTGCAATGGTATTCTCCGGAGTGATTCAAGAAAATTATAAGGAATTAGTTTCCCGAATGAATCTAGATAAGGAAATCGGGCCTAGGACTAAAATGTCGATCGAAGATTACGAAAACCTTCACAAAAATAAGCGAAGATACGATGAAGCATTTTTGAACGCAGAAAATGAGTTTATACTAGTCAATATAGGTGGTAATACTGCAGATAGGGCAGGTTTTAGAGAATATTGCTATGCATCTTAACCGAATATTAAAATCAGATTTCTTTTGTTTAATTCTTTGATCAGATTAATTTGAACCTGAATTGATGTTTTTCAAGTAATTTTACCAATATTTTTGCTTGGTCTTTATTCTCCAATTCGAGACTGAGATACACCCCTGCGGTGCCTGCTGAAATATTGGAGCTTAACCTATCGTGCACAACTTCAACGATATTTATATTTGATTGGGCTATCTCATCTACAACATTCTTGAGTGCACCCGGTTTATCAGCCAATTCAATAAATAGTTTTATCATTCTTCCTGTTTGCATAAGACCTTTTGCTACAACCTGACCAAGCAAATACATATCTACATTTCCACCTGAAAGGATCGAAACTACATTACTATTTTTAGATAAGTCTTTTTTATTTGAAATTATGTAAGCTAATGATGCGGCACCTGCCGGTTCGGTTACAATTTTCGACCTCTCCATTAACAAGAACATGGTTTTTACGATTGAAAGGTCGTCTACAACTACGATTTTATCAACATATTTTTGAATTAAATTGAAAGGTATTTTGCCAGGGCTTTTTACCGAAATTCCGTCAGCAATCGAATATCCATTTTGAACATTGCAAATTCTCCCATTCTCAACAGATTTTTTCATTGAAGGAAAGGCAATTGATTCAACTCCTATTATTTTTATTTTTGGGTTTATCGACTTAGCTGCAATAGCAGTTCCTGCTATTAATCCTCCACCCCCTATAGGAACATAAATCTCATCGATTTCCTTTAAATCTTCAAGGATTTCCAGCCCTACAGTCCCCTGTCCGGCGATGATGTCAGGGTGATTGAAAGCAGGAATGAGAGTTATGCCTTGCTTGTTTGCTATTTCCTGAGCATGAACTGAAGATTCATCATAATTGTTTCCTTCCAGGACAACATTTGCACCATAAGATTTGGTAGCTGCAATTTTTGCAGGCGAAGCATTTTTGGGCATAACTATAGTGCATCTCATGTTGTGAATGGCTGAGGCATATGCCACACCTTGTGCATGATTTCCAGCAGATGCAGCAATTACCCCATTTCTCTTTTCTTCTGCACCTAATCTCTCAATCATTGTAACCGCACCTCTGACCTTAAAAGAACCTGTTTTCTGGAAACATTCTAATTTTAAAAAAATTTGACTACCACATATATCCGAAAAAGTATTTGAACGAACCAAGTCAATTTTTCTTATTGACGACTTAGGCATTAGTTTATGAGCCTCCTTGATACTATCCAAATCTATATTAGAAATTTTTCTTCTCAAATGAAAAGTAGACAAAGGTTTATTTATATTTAGTTTTCAAGTAGAAGTTTTTTGTTTTTATTTTTTTTAAAAATGCTATAATTCAAGTTTAGTTACAATCTTACAACATAATACTTTATAAAATATCTTATAATGAAAGTTTTTATATTCTTTTTTTTTAGATATATTACTCCGGTTTAGGCTTGACAGCGGTTTGCAGTAACAAAGGAGTAGCGTAGTTTTTACTTGGTTATAGAGATGAGATTATTTCAGATTAATGAGAATATATTCAGTATTTGATCAAATTGTTTTCTCATTTCATCTAAAGTTTCAGTCGATAATTTTTCGAAATTTATAACAGAGGTTTTTTCCTTTGTTTTCTTATTCTTAAACATTTCAAAATCAACATATGCTACCATTCCCTCCTCTCCCTGTAACATTTTATTTTGATCAAGCGAGGCCAAATTGAACTGATACGCCTCAATAATAAAAGTCTCCAATTGTTTCTTAAGTTTACCAATAAGGATATCGTTTTCTCCAACAGAAGGATAATTTTCTTCCACGTCAGATGCTTTCTCTATAAGTTTCTCAGAAAGTTCACTCTTAGTAAAGAGCTCTTCAAACAACTTTGAATTGTCTATTTCTTTATATCCTAATTTTTCTAGTTCTTCCCGGATTATCTTGTCCCCTTCTATGGTGATTTCGCTTTTTGTGTTGTTGTTTAGGTTTTCTAATTCTCTAATTTTCTTTGATAAGTTGATGACTTCCTTATCAACTTGATAATAAAAAAGAGAATGAAACTGAATTCCCATATAAATATAAAAGTAGAATTTTTCTATTTCGATACTGAACTGAATATATATTCTTCTCAAATCATCTGATTTGGTTAATTGAGCCCCAACTACTTGCCACTTTGGTGCTTGACTACTTACCAATTTTTCTAATGTATTAAACAAATTTACAATATTATTGGGATCAAAAGATTTAATATCAATAACAGAGAAGTCTGCAAGCATAACTTTAGTATTGATTGAAACTAAATTTTTTTTTATTGCATTTTCAAAAGCTTCTCTCAAATCATAATTGAATTGGTTTAGCAAGAGAATGGGTTCTTTGTCCTTTCCCTTTTCTTTTAAAGGTAAGCGCATCTGTCTTTATATAAAATATACCTATTTATGTTTGAATGCTAGTGGAATCATCAATAGATTAAAATATCATCATTTGAAGAATAAGTTTATGCCCACTGCTTATATCTTGATTAATTGCATTTTGGGGAAGGAAGAAGACATTATCAAACAAATATCTCAAATTCAACAAGTCAAAGAAGTGCGTGGTACTTATGGAGTACATGACATGTTCGTAAAAATTCAAACTGATACTGTTGATGAGATGAACAATACAATCACCAATAGCATTAGAAAAATTAATGGGATAACTTCCACCGTAACTCTTGTATCGATTCCCGAGCAGGGAGGAAGAGGGTAGCAATCTTTTATTTTTTAATATGTAAGAATATTAAAAAAGTACTCAAGCCAACGGTAATCCATCCTACAGATCCAACAATTACAAAAATTACATAAACAGGAATAATTAAAGCTACAGCAGACAATGCTGCTCCAAAACACCACATAAATAAAATAATCTGGATGTCGATTTTATTAAATCTCATTTATCCTCTCAAATCCTCATCATACCCTCTAATTGTTTTTATTGTAATTCCACATTTGCTACAAACTTGAACTTCGATAAACTCAAAGTCATCGTATTTTCTATAAGAAAAACTTCTTTTGTGACTACAGAATATTCTCTTTATATCCTTTATCATCAAATACACCCTCATACGTTTATCGAGTGCCGCCGGTGAGATTTGAGCTCACGACAGCTCGGTCTTCAGCTTCACCCCGTAATATCATACGGTCGAGTGCTCTTCCAGGCTGAGCTACGACGGCACATTTTAAAAGCATTATTTTATATAATATATATTATTGCTTTACAGTCTTATAGGACGAATTTTATATTAAAAAGATATAATTGATTATTAAATAAAATTCGACCTCAATGCTAATAAAGAAATGAGTTGAATTAAAATGGTTAGCTATGACAAATAAAAATGAGTTAGACCCTTCAGCTAATGAATCATCTTCAGTGTTGGAAAGTCCAGAAGAAAAAAAGAAAAGGTTTCTGATGGAATTTGAAAATCCCTTTAAATGTGACAAGTGTAGTGAGAGGTTTAAAAAGAAAAAGTATCTGAGAGAACATAAGGCAGAAGTACATGCTTATTAGAATTATACAAAAATTCAGTCCTATGAAATCTCCTGAATATGAAAATATATACTAAAACAGGGGATAAAGGAAAAACCAGCTTATTTGACGGAACCCGAGTGGTAAAATCCAGTAGAAGGATAGAATCTTACGGGTTGGTCGATGAGGTTAATAGTCAAATAGGAGTCTTAATTTCACTTTTGAATGATGGTCCTGAAATGATTGACCTCAAAAAGTTGCTTTTAACTTTGCAGGATCAGTTATTTATTTTAGGCAGCGATCTTGCAAACCCGGCTGATAAAGTTTCAGGACATCCTCGTATTACACTGGACGATATATCCTTTTTGGAGAATCATATTGATCAATTAGATGAATCTTTAGAACCTCTCAAGTCTTTCATACTGCCAGGAGGATCAATTCAAGCTTCTCAGAGCCATGTTATCCGTACCGTAATTCGGAGAGCAGAGGTATCTATGGTAGATTTGTATTTAGAAAATCAGATAAGTGAATACGCATTTATTTATATTAATCGATTATCGGATCTATTCTTTGTGCTTGCAAGAACATTCAACAAAAGGATTGGACAAGATGATACTCCTTGGAACAAAAAGACAATTAACTATAACAACTTATAAAAAACATTGAATTATCTACGTAAGACCAAACAAGTTGATATTTTATTTGTTTACATATTTGAAAACTTTATATTCAGATGTATACGACATGTATGGGCCGGTGCACCGTTTTTCAGAATACTTGCAGACATACATAATTATTGATTTATTTTTACCTTTACCTATAATGATCTATATTCCTGATAAATTTAATTTCAACTTGACAAATAAACTCTAAATAAAGACCTTTTAATGACGGGGTTATGGGGGATTTACCGCCCCACCAAAAGTGTCCCGCCAATTAAATCTGAAGTATAGAGTATCCCCAAGTATACACGAGAAACAAAAAAAGGTAGACTCTTATGCTGTTTCGAGCATTTTTTACTGTCATATTGCTTTATAATCTACAAGAAGGGTTCTATCGGATGATACCATAGAAATGTTGAAACTACTAAATTTTAAAAAGTATGTGAATCTTGTTAATTTTTAGGATGGATAAGGTATTATTATAATTTAGCTAAGTCACATATAAAAAATCTCTTAAATTTTTGGAAACGATAATATATAATAATTTTCATATAACAAATACATCTGAAATACGCAAAAGATTAATATCAATTGATTTTCTTTTAATTATTGAATTTTGTGGCTATTTTTGCATATCTGATAAAAAATAATTGAAATTAAAATGACTCCAAATTAATTGATTTTCAAACAATAAGATAATATGATCATAAGAGGCCTTCAAATAAAATATGTGCCTGTGGAATTCTACAATCTCAAACATACTAAAGTCTTAAATATATTATTAGTGCTCAAAAGTAAACTTGGATCGAACGATTATGATTCGTACTTTATCTACTTTAATTAATAATAGTACTATTGTTTTTAATAAAACTATACTGTGTTTATTTTATTGTATTATTTACTCCCACCTTTGTTACTTCAAAAATTATTACCTTGATATTCCATATAGAATGATAAGAAAATTCCTGTCGCCAACATTTGCAAATTCATTTTCAATATTAGAGGTAATTATTGGTAAAAATTAACAGGTGACAAGATTTTTGAACACAACATGTCGCCAAAAAAAAATTATCTGTAATATGATCCTATCGTTACTAATATTATTAAGTAATTTAGGAATTCTAAATGTCCCATCCCAAGCTTCTTTCGGTCAAATAAATGATCCCTCTATGCTACAGTTGCCTATAGACATTTCACCTGACCCAATGCTTCCAAAGCAAATGTTTGATATGTTGAGTCAACAACAAGATATCAAGAAATTACATGAGGAACAGCAACTAGGTATAAGTGAAAGTAAACGAGATTCGGGTGATGAGATTGATGGGGAACCAAACGGCATAAAAGACATCAAAAAAAGCAGTTATGAGTCTGAAGAAAATGTCAATGAAGTAGATGGCAAAACAAGCACCATTAGCCAAGATGAGAGTGAAAGAAAAAATAGTTTTGGCAAAAGCGGGTCTAAAGGGAACATGGAGGAAAATCAAACGCCGTTTAAGAACAATCAAAACTCTCAGAATAAACAAAATAACATTAAAGGCCCAGTAAAACTAACATTCGTTGATTCTTACTGGACTAACAACATAGCTCCTGAAACAGTGGTGGCCAGTATTTCCTCAGGTCAAGTAACAGCTCAACAGATGCCTCCAGTTGCTAGAGTTGAAGTTGATGCCGGAGAGGGTAATTCTGTGCTAGCAGTTACCATAATAAATCAAGGATTTTCCGATATAAGTGGCGTTAAAGGATTTTTTGAATTTCCTAATGGATTCAAAGCCCTTGTTACTCCTGATAATTTAGATTCAGATACTGCAATTTCCACTTATAACGGGGTAGTACGGGCAGGTCAATCATTTGTATTGTACTTTCCTGTAAACATTCTTGAGAACACGCAAGTTGGAAAAGAATATCAAGGTGATCTGAAAATCAAGTATTTCAAACTAACAGAACAAACGAAGAAAGATTTTCGAACTGCAAATATCGAAGTTCCATTTCGATTATCAGGAAAGGTAGTATTGGAATTAAAAGGTGCAGATCAAGGTTCAATAGCTCCAAGTGCAAACGGAGCTAACAGTATCTCTCCATATGAAAGGATTGGCATAATAAACGTGTTGGCAGGCTCCCCAAATAATCTTAATATTGAACTGTCAAACATAGGAAGTGCAACAGCAACAGGTGTAACTGTTAATGTTTTAAGTAGTAATCAACAAGTTACAACCAATGCAGAATCTGTCGACGGACTGAGCAATTCTACACTTCAGTCTACTCAGGCTACTACACAGATCCCTTTTATTAACTTGGGAAACACAGTATTTAATGTAGGAACGCTTTCTCCCAACCAAAAGTTTAACATTAACCCCATCATATTCCCGCCCATATCCTCGGTAAATGCACTTCAGAATATAGACATTAGAATTTCATTTAATGATGCTTATGGTAATAAGAAAACTGTTACTCATCTAGTGGGTGTACAGATTGTCCCTGCTCCACCCCAAAACGATTTGTTCATCACTCCAGCTGATCGCGAATCCGAGAATAATATAATTACCAGTTCTAAACAACCTTCTGAGTTTGAGCAGATAAATTTGCAAAAAACTAACCCTCAATTTAAGTATATGAATCTTGTCGGCGGATACTCCAATCATCTTTATCCTGTAACGACATTGATATCACCCCCACCTCCAGAAACAAGAATTCAAAGTCAAAATAATAACCAAAATACTGTTTCATCTCGTGATAATCAAATTGAAGTAGTGGCAGGCAAAACGGCAGACATTAGTTTTAATATTAAGGGATTTGAGAGTCTAGATTCGGATAATAATGTTATTTCAAACCTTGCAATAACTATAACTCCTCAATCACCCTCCGTAAAAATTATAGGACAATCTCATTGGAATTTACCTACCTTAGACGCACAAAATAATATATTAACTACAAGCGTATTCGCCTCGCCATCATTGATAGGAAACCCAATTTTTTTCACAGTGAATGTTCAATATTTAAAAAACTATCAAGAGATAAAAATTGCTAACTTCAATCTAGGCGCAGTGGTTACGGGAAACATACAATTATCAATTAACAATCTGGATGTAAGACCTATTGGAAATGAGCTCAATTTGGTTGGTAACGTCTTAAACGAGGGGAATTCTAATGCTCAATTTTCCAAGATATCTATACAAGATACAATAGTGGACCCAGCAAGCAAGCCATTATACAATATGACAAACGATGAATCATCTAGTCCTAATTATACAGAATATTTGGGAAATCTTCCAGTTGATGAACCGGTTCCTTTCAATATACCGCTCACAGAACAAATAGTTTTAAAATTATTCGCTAACACCCAGAATCAAACTTCTTTCCAGCAGACCAATAGAGTTTCGACTGTAATGGTACCATTAAAGGTGACATATACTGATAGCATCCAAAATATACATGAAAAAATGCACTCAATTCCTTTGACAATGGATAGAAATATTTTATCTACTTTCGGAAACCTTTATCCAAATAATGGGTTTGTAGATTCATATTGGGCTGTTGATGCTCCATTGCAAAGCAATTCTGCATCTACATCTTCATTTACGAAAGCATCAATACAGAAAGCTGTTGCTCCGGGTGAAGGTTCGTCAATTCTGGCAGTAGAATTGACAAATACAGGATTCGCAGATATTTCGGGCATTACTGGATATCTAAAGTTGCCCTCGGGATTTCAACCGGATAGTTCTGCACCTCTTCAGAGTGGTAATAAATTACCACCCCCAGATACCCTGAGTACAGTTGCATCTAACGGAAACGTAATAAAGCCCGGTCAAACGTATACTTTATACTTTAAAGTAAAAGTTTTGGAATCCGCCACAATTGGTAGTCACATTGGATCATTGTCAATTTTTTATTTCAAAGTTCCAGATGCTAAGGTAGGTACTTATAGAACCCAGGAAATTGATTTCCCATTCTTCCTCTCTGGAAAACCCATATTAGATTCAACTGCAAACATTACAGACCTTGAGCCAGGTATAACTAATCCAGTAAAGATATATATAAACAACAGAGGAACTGCTGCAGCAACCGGAACAATATTACAAATTTCAGATTCAGATAACAATGTAGTTTCAGACAGCGCCTCTGAAATAGCTGTGGCCAACGACACTTCAGTTAATAATGTTCAATCGGATTCGGCATCAGCGCCATTAATTACAACCGGGCAAAGTGTTTTTAATCTCCAAACGATTCCTGTGAATGGGCATTCAGAGGTATTGATAAATGTCATACCGTCGGTTAATGCTGAAGAGAGCTTCCAGAAACTTAATTTACACATCACCTTTAACAGTCCAGTAGGAGTAACTAACTCTGTAGACCAGACAATTGGATTTAGGGTATTACCGGATCCTCCAGACGGCGGCTTAAGTATAACAGCTGGCAATCCCGGTACGATAGAAAATCAGAACGACTCTACAGCGGATCGGTCAAACAGAGGCACAAATAATTTAAATACTATTTTAGGGAACATAGGCGGTATAGAAGAGTTACTGTTTACAAATAAACAAGCAGATCAACAACAAAGAGAATTCATCATAGACAGACAAGTAGATTCGCTCAACAGTCAACTATCTTTCATATCTACAACAGAGACTAAAGTTAATAGAAGTATCTCAGATACGTTACCAAAGCAATCAAAACAAGCAAATGATTCTAACAACGAAACCGTTTTTATAACTGCCGGAAAAATAGACGACTTTATGTTCAACATAACTAATAATAATAACAAAGAGATACGTAATGCTGTAATTACACTTACTGTAAATACTGGTTCTTTAGAGATACTTGGAAATTCGAAATGGAGTATTGATAGAATTGATCCTAATACAACTATGCAATTTCCGACCAAAATATTTGCTTCAAAATCGTTAATCAACAGTCCGGTATCTTTTAAGGTAAATATTGACTATATAGATAATGGTCAATTAAAATCAGATACTTTCAATATTGGAGCTAGCGTCGTAGGGGAAATAGATGTTAGCATAAACGATCTTGGTGTAGAGAACATAGGTGGAGTTTTGAATGTTGTGGGTAATCTCCTAAACAAAGGAAACACAGGAGGTTTATTTACAACTGTCGAGGTAGTCACAGATGAAAAGAAAATAGATAGTGAAATCAATAGACTTTTAATGACTGGGCTAAACGTGACTAATTTAAGTATAGTGACTCCATTGGCAACTACACCTCAATATCTGGGCGATATAGAGGAAGATTCACCTTTACCCTTTAACATACCATTATCCACAAGTAATAAATCAGCGTCGGGAAATTATCTGGTTCCTCTAAAAATAGAATATTATGATGATCTACGAAATTTATATACCGTTCATTTTAGTGAAATTATCTCCATAGAGTTACCATCACAAAATGTAACTGAAAACCAAGGTCTTAGTAGCCTATTTTTTATTTTCAATCCAATTGGGCTTTTACTTATCATCATTATTATCGTTATTATATTTTTGATAATTAAACTCCTCAAAAAGAGAAAGAAGAGTAAGAAGCAAAGAAGTAAGAAGTACGCAGACAACAAGAACAGCTTTATCGATCTCCTAGATAGTGTAAAAAAAGGAGAAATTGACTCTAAGAAGTATGATCAATAATCAGAATAATGATTGTAATTTCGTATCTACCATATCTACAATATCCATCTTCAATGAAGCAGAATTGAACAAAAATTAAAGAGGTACTTGGGCACCGATCACAATTGTTAATAAAATCGTTATTACAATAGTTCCCAATGATAAGATCTTTAAAACGCATTCATATTGAGATGTTTTTTTAGTCATTTTGTTTTTTCTTCTGTATTCTTTATAAACCCTAGAAATTTTAATTTCCAAATAACTAAGGCAGAAGGGAATCAAGGATAACAATATAGCCAGACAGGTTATGGAATTAGTATGGATAACAAATCCTGCCATGAAAGGAAGAATCCCCCATGAAATTGAGAACCAAAAATTGTTATGAAATTTTCCATTAAATAATTCAAAATTGTATGCAAATAAAAAGAATCCTTCCATCAATCCTATCACAATTAGATAGGGCGAGTAATTAATCGCATAGTATAATCCGATCGCATAAGAAACTCCTAAGGTTGAAATGATAATTATCCAAGATTGTTTCTTAGAGAAGAATTGTCCCCAAGGTTTTATTTTTTTCGAACCCACATTATCAGCTACATGCGCAGCAACTCCTAATGAAAGGAAGTAAATGATTAAGATACTCAATGACTTTTCGAAATTAAGTAAACTGGAAGCCAAGCAACCCCATACCACAAATGACATGCACATTCCGGTGTAAGGAAGAAACAACATCCCGCATACAATTCGAAATCTTCGTGGTCCGAATTTTGGTACAAACCACTCGTTCATCCTATTATCAAAAGTCATCTTCTTTTAATGCAGTAACGATTAAAGATGTTTCAAAAGTTAGATACTTCGTTTTGATTTGAGTGAACCCAAATGACCCTAGGATGCCCATTACCTGAGTATTCCAATCACTGTTCTTTATCAAGATATCAAGTTGAGCAAAGACGTTTCGCCATTTCTTATCTTTTCTCCATGCGTATTTAATGAGCTCAAAGTAAATTCTCCATGCAGATTTGTATATAAATCTCTTTGGCATTGTGAAATCATGAAGAATAAGACGACCATGTGGTTTTAAGACACGGTTGCATTCTTTTATAAGATTCTTCAGGTTTGTATATTTTGGTAAGTAAGATGTTACGATGCAATCAAACACACTGTTACCAAAAGGTAAATTTTCTGCTGTTGCATTTATCAGATCCATATTGATTCTTTTATGAAAAATTACTTTAAGATAGGATAAAGTTAAATCTACCCCAATTACCCCGTCATTATTCTTTATTAGTAAAGATGAGAGAATCCCAGTACCACAGGCAAGGTCTAACACCACTAAATTTGGTGGAATCTGTTCAATAATCTTCTTTTTCCAGACCGAATCTTGACCGAGAGTTGCTAGCTTAACCAATCTGTCATAGTCTCTAGAGTTTTCCTCATCAAAAAATTCTCTAGCATAGTTCACTCCACTTTTAAATCTCACATTGATATTGAGAATATTTAATTAATATCTTTGCTGTTACAACGAAGAACTCAACAAAGGATTAAATAATTAATAAAAAAAAATAAAATTATGACACAAATTACAAACGTAATGTATATTATCATAATTACCATATCAATGTCTTTAATAGCCGCATTCCTGACTTACGTTTTTGATATAACCAATGATGTCCGAAGTTTAGTTAAAAGTATTCCACACCTTTTGGTTAACGAACTCATCCAATCCAAGGTGGCTCTCTAGTAATTTGTCTGATAAAATTAGAACCGAAATTAATTGTTTAAACAAATTTACTCTCCCCTATTATAAATTAAAGGAGTTACTAAGAACGGGATGGGTACAGAAACTTGGTATAGAAAATTCAGAATCTGTTGCCTCTCACACCCTTCTTATGATTATCATTGTTTTGTATCTGTCTTCTAAATATTCATACTCTTGTAAGAAAAAGTTGAAACTTATTGAAATGGTGCTCGTTCATGATGTAGCTGAATCACTAATTGGTGATATCACGCCAGAAACAATGGATATCCTAAAAAAGAAGGAAATGGAAGACGAAGCATTTTCACATATCTTGAAAAACGTCATGCCGAATAATTTAAAAGCGGAATTATCTGCAGCATGGAATGAATATCAAGATGACAAGACAATTGACTCTAAATTAGTGCACCTCGTCGATAAATTAGAAATGATCTTGCAAGCGAATTTTTATCAAGAAAATAAGAAGAATGTAACTTACGAAAAAATTGCGCCTTTTAAAAAAAGTGTTTCGTCTTTTGTTAATAAAAATTATAATTATAAAGGTAAAATGAACTTCAAAATCAATTCAAATAGAAAAAGAGAACTGAATGAAATAAAAGAAATATTAGCTTACCTGTGCAAATAAAAGTATGCAATATTTTGTAGCCTTAAAGATGGGTGAGAAACGTGTAAAGCAAGCACAGGAACTTTTGTCTACCTTTCTACCCGATAATACTCCAGCCTTGCCTGCACTTGCATTAAAGGATAATAAAAGTAATAGTTGGGAACCTGTAGGAGAAGAAAATTATTTTGCAGTTGTTAAGGAAGAACAAGGTTTTCTTATTGTTATTTGTGACAAAAATGGAATAGCCAAGTCAATAGCAAATTGGTTTTCTGAAGAAGCAGCGACTGCAATAAAAAACAGGATAAAGGAGCGAGAACACATCCATGAATATTTCGGCAAAGTATCATTACCAGTATAGGCAGTTTCATTGTTGACAACAATATATGCTGTAACTAGAGGATTTGAAGATAGATGACTAAGTTTGAAAAGGAGATCGAAGTAAAAGGACATTTAGTAGACTCTTCTATTCTAACTCGCATTTTTGATAAAGTAATGGACTTGAAGGGTGATTTCACCGTCGAAGAATTTATTATTGGTAAGAGAAAGGATGATCATAGTTATGCGAGACTGACGATAAGAGCTGAAACAGAGACCCATCTTTCTAGAATTTTAGAGAATCTGTTTCGAGAGGGCGCAACAAGTGTTTCGACAGATAACGTTATTTGTAAGGAGGCTCCGGAAAACATGGTCTTACCTGATGACTTTTATAGTACTACAAACAATGCTACCCAGCTTTACTATGAGAATCAATGGATCGACGTCGAAAGAATGATGATGGATAAATGTATAGTATTGGATCCAGTCTCAAGAAAGGCAGAATGTAAAACTAACAGAGAAGTAAAGAAAGGTGATCTAGTTGCTACAGGAGAAAAGGGAATTAGAATTGTTCCTGAGGAAAGGCCACGAGAAGGTGTTGATATTTTTCAATTTATGAGTAGCACTAGTTCCAGTGAACGTCCCACACAACAGATTGCAAAAAAGGTTGCTCAAGACATAGTCAAAACTAAACTCAATTCAGGGAAGATTATTGTAGTAGCGGGACCCGTTGTAGTCCATTCAGGGTCTTCAGATATTCTTGCAAAGATGATCCGCATGGGCTATATAGACGGTATCTTAGCAGGTAATGCACTAGCAGTTCACGATATAGAAAACGCATTGCTTGGTACATCATTGGGAATGCATGTGGACGACGGAACCCTTGCTGTGAGAGGCCATAGAAATCATATGACAATTGTCAATGAAGTGTTTAAGGCTGGTTCAATTAAATCAATGGTCCAGTCAGGAAAACTTACAAAAGGGGTTATGTATGAATGCATAAGGGCAAATATTCCATTTGTACTTTGTGGATCGATAAGGGATGATGGTCCTATACCGGACGTAATTACAGATATTGTTGAAGCTCAGATGCAATACAAATCTATTCTAAAGGATGCTAAATTAGTAATAATGCTTTCTACAATGCTTCATTCCATAGCTGTTGGGAATATGCTACCAGCTTCTGTCAAGGTTATTGCTGTTGATATTAATCAATCTGTAGTCACCAAGTTATTAGATAGAGGAACAAAACAGGCGATTGGTGTTGTTACGGATATCGGTTCATTTTTACCAATAGTCATGAGAAATTTAGAGAATCTAACACAAAATGAAAGAAATGGTCAGTAAAGTAAACCCATTTAACACATGCTTTTATATTATTTGATAAGGATACTCGATCTCACTTACTTTGTAGGTTATCTAGCAAATCGACATATTTAGTAAATTTAGTATTCTTCACTTCTCATTACTTGTGTATCTATAAATTTTATTAATTTTTTGTCAGACACCCTAGTAGTTTCATTACATTTCACACATTTAAAGAATACCTGTGACTTCCTAATCTTTGGTTTTTTTGTAGATTCCAAGTGTTTAACAATCCAATCCTTTGGGGATTTTGTCTTGCAAAAAGGACAAACAATACATATAGAAACTTCATCTATATCGTTTGATATTGACATGGCAGTGATTTTTAGTAATCCTCATGGTATTTATTTATGATTATTAAAGATTATTCATATACATTAGATTCTTAAAAACACATTCAATCCGATAGTGTATGTGAGAATAACTAAAAATTTAGACATTTATTAAGAGTACAACATAATAGGCAAATCTTTTTGACCCTAGTTTACTAATCATACAATAATTTTGACGTTTATAATGGATCTGAAGTTAATAATAAGAGAGTAGGTTGATTATTTTAATTCAGCTACTAGTATTAAGAGTCTCTCTAATTAACTCCAGTGTGACCTTGGGGTCAGCTTTGCCCTTTGTCTCTTTCATTATTAACCCTAGAATGAAATTGTAAACGTTCGGATTGTTCTTTGCTTGTTCGCTTAGGTGCGGTTGATCTTCTGCAATTTTTTTTATAAGAACAATTATTTGTTCAGTATCTGAAATCTTGTTTATATCCAATTTCTTCGCAATCTCAAGCGGGTCCTCACCCGTACGTAAACTTATATCAAAAATCTCTCTTGCTTTGCTTCGATTGATAGATTTTTCATCTACAAGTCGGGCCATTGTAGCAATTAATTTAGGATAAAAGGACGAGCTACTCAGCTTTTCAATAGAGATTTTATCAATATTTTCATGCTTTTCTGATTCATTTAGCTTTGTCAACATTTCATTAATAATCCAATTTGACACCTCAACAGGAGATTGATAGAATTTTAAAGATTCCTCAAAAAAGTCACTAATTCTCTTACTGTTTACAAGAATTCTTGCAGAATGATCTGTTATGCCAAATAAATTTGTATATCTGTTTAGCCTTTCAGCAGGTAACTCATGCATAATGGATTTTAAACGGGAAATAAATAGCTCCCCACCCAGATTAATTTTCGGGATGTCAGGTTCTGGAAAATATTTGTAATCTTCTTCTTCCTCCTTAGATCTAGCAGGGATAGTAATTTTTCTCTTTTCATCCCAATGTCTAGTTTCTGATTGAACTGCGATGTCATGCATAATTAGTGTCTTTTGGCGAGTGATTTCATACAGAATAGATTTTTCTACATCTTTAAAAGAACTTATATTCTTGATTTCCACTTTTTTTCCGTTCCTCAAGGAAACATTTACATCGCAACGTACAGAACCTTCTAAAGTTGGATCGCACACGCCAATATACTCAAATATATTGATTATTTCATTAAGAAATATTCTAACATCCGATGGATTTGAAAAATCTGGCTCTGTTACGATTTCAACAAGAGGTACACCAGCTCTATTGTAATCAATCAGTGTATAGTTATTTACAGACGACTTATCTTCTTCGTAAGTGACCTTACCCGGATCTTCTTCCAGTTGAATTCTCGTTATTCTGATTGTCGGTTTGTTGTTATTAATATTGGATTTATCCTTGCCGTGACTTGAATCATTTGCGAAATCATATAATCCGTTATATCCTATACTACTAGTTTCATACGAATTATACTGAGTTATTTGAAAATTTTTGGGTAAATCAGGGTAGAAATAATTCTTCCTGTAAAAGGATATCCTTTCTGGAATTTTGCATTTGAATGCAAGACAAATCATAGCTGCGAATTCTATTGCCCGCTTATTTAACAAAGGCAATGACCCCGGTAAACCTAGGCAAATTGGACAGGTATTCTCGTTTGGTAAATGGTTTCTATAGTTACATAGGCAGTCACAGAATAATTTTGTATTGAGATTAGTAAGCTGACAGTGTATTTCAAGTCCTATCTTTAGTAAATCTTCATTAACTGGTTTCGTGTTCATATGGATTCAAAACGTTCCTTATAATCAAATTCTTTTTCAAACAGTACAGCCAAATCAATTAGCTTTTGCTCATCAAATGCATTTGCAATAAATTGAATTCCAAATGGAAAACCTTCTTGAGAAAATCCCGCTGGAATGGATATAGCCGGAAAACCTGTTAAGTTCGCTAAGATCGTAAATAAATCTAGGTTATAGAGATCCACAGGGTTAGATATTCTTTCTCCCAGCTTAAAGGGTAGAACAGGCATAGTAGGAAGTATTAAGACATCATATTTCATGAACAGTTTTTCAAATTCATTTCTGATTCTCGACCTCACTATTTGTGCCTTTGCATAATACTTGCCAAAATAACCAGCGGATAACACATATGAACCTAATAATATCCTACGTTTTACCTCGTCACCAAATAGGGATCTGGATTTAGCAAAATAACTCCTCCAGTCATAGCCTTCAGGGTTGGAATAATATCCATAGCGAATATTATCAAACCTCGAAAGATTGCTACTTGCTTCAGCCATGGCAATAATGTAATATGCTGCAACCGCAAAGTCTAAAATACCTAACCTAGTATCCTCCAGATCAAAAGGAAACTTTTCTAAAACCTTAATTTTTTCCTGTATACCATTCATGATCTGTGCTTCAGAAGTCTCAATTAATTCAGATAATATTCCTATTCTAAGTTTGCTTGATAGTATCTCCTCTAGTGATTTTATTCTGTACTGACTTTTCAAGACAACAGTAGTATTGTCCATTCGATCCTCCCCAGATATCGTATTTAAAATAGGAACTATATCAAATATTGTCCTTGCTATTGGCCCAATCTGCTCCATTGAATTAGAATAAGATATCAATCCATTCCTGCTTACACTTCCGTATGTCGGTTTCAATCCAATGACTGAGCAAAAACTAGCAGGACATCTAATGGAACCTCCAGTATCCGATCCGAGGGATATAGGGATTTGAAGTGAAGAAACAGCAGCGGCGCTACCACCTGAGGATCCGCCAGCAACGTATTCATGGTTCCATGGATTTCTTACGGGACCGTATGGGGAAAGTTCTGATGTGCTTCCCATTCCGAATTCGTCCATATTCAGTTTGCCAATAATGATTCCGTCTTCGCTTTTGATATGCTCTATGACAGTTGCATCATATGTAGAGATATAATTGCTTAGCATTCTTGAAGCGCATGTGTTTTTTAACCCCTTTA
Organism: Candidatus Nitrosocosmicus sp.; assembly: GCA_031177355.1. Lineage (GTDB taxonomy): Archaea > Thermoproteota > Nitrososphaeria > Nitrososphaerales > Nitrososphaeraceae > Nitrosocosmicus. Next base: position 18,686 of record JAPSGR010000033.1, read on the forward strand.
CGCTAATGTTGTCTTTGATACCAACCGGGATACCTGTCAGAACGCCTGTCTTTTCTCCTTTTTGAATCTTCTTATCAATTTCCCTTGATCGCTTTATGGCATTTTCAAAATTCTTGGTTATAAAGGAATTAATTTTAGTATCCATATTGTTAATCCTATCTATAATTACAGAGATATACTCCTCTGCAGTGAGCTCACCTCGTTTGATTCTATTTATAATAACATTTGCAGGTTCTCTGAATAATTGGCTCAAATTTTAAATCCTCGGCCCAATTATGAACCCATTCTTGGAATTCAATGGTTTAAAATCAAATTTATTGTCTTTATTGTCAACATGTACAGAAAACAAAGTATCGGCTCTAAGAGAATCAATAGATTTTTCAATTCTCAGATCATTTACTGTATTAAGATCAAAATCGCTGTTTGTAAATTCGTCGAGTTTACTAAATAATCCTAAAACATCTTTAACCTTTTTAGCAGTTTCCATTATCATCTCATCTGGAATCTCTAATTTAGACAGATCACATAATTTTTTCACATCATCCTCAGTCGACATGGAATAACTGGGGTCATACTCGACTTTATATTTATCTTATGGAGTCAATCTGTCAATGTCACGTGGGTAGAATGTTGCATCTCTAATATTTTCTAACTTTAATAATGCCATAATCAATCTTTCCAGTCCTAAGCCAAAACCAGCATGTGGAGGTACAGCATAATCAAATACCCGCAGATGATAATCAAATGCCTTATAGTTTAATCCCTTCTTCTTCATATTTTCCAAAAGCAAATATTTCTTATTTATACGGGTGCTTCCGGATGATAATTCCAGACTACCAAACATTAAATCAAAGGATTCGCTTAATAATTTGTTTTCATCAAGAGGTTTGCTCTCGTCAGAGTCATTACTAGTGATGGATTTAACATAAAATGGCTTAGTTGAAGCAGGCCAATCAATTATGAAAAAGAATTCTTCACCAAAAAGATCTTTGATGATTTTAGGGGAGATGTCATCACCCCATCTTATAAATTTATGATTTGCTTGAAGCTTATTTATTAAATCCGTATATGTAATTCGAGGAAAATTAGAATTTATCTTTGGTAACTCTATACCCAAAGCTCTCAAGTCTTCAGCATTTTTATTGTTTACTGTCCAAATGATATGAATGATCAGTTTTTCCAAATGGTCCATCATATCTCTATAATCCACATATGCTTTTTCGACATCAACTGAGATTGCTTCTGATAGATGCCTATTTGTTCTCGAAGGTTCGGCCCTAAATATGGGTGCTATTTCAAACACACTTTCAAAGGCCATTGTTAATTGTTCCTTGTATAACTGAGGGCTTTGAGCAAGAAACGCTTCCCTGTCGTAGTAAAAAATCGGAAACAAAGCAGCACCCCCTTCTGTGGCAGTTGCTATCATTTTTGGAGTGTTAACTTCAATAAAATGGTTAGCAGAAAAATATTCACGGATTGAATTTAAAATGGTATTTCTTATTTTGAACACGAGCTGCAAGTGGTTTCTTCTTAGATCGATTGCACGTAAATCCAGGCGCGTATCAATTCCAATAGAGGATATTGCCTGTGTTAAAAATGGTGCAGGTTTATTAGAAATAGATAGAATCTTAATTTCTTTAGGTATTATTTCGAATTGATCCGATGAATTTTTTTGTTCGGTGACTACGCCTCGAATCCCAACCGAAGAGTGTTCCTTTAGATTTTTCAATGTACTAAACAACTCGGAGGGAACTTCTTTTTTTTTGACTACTATCTGCATTTCTCCAAATTGGTCCCTCAGCTGAACAAAAAGTACGTTACCGTGATCGCGTTTAGATGAAATCCAGCCGATAATTACGATTTCTTCGTTAATATTTTGTTTTGATATTTGAAATGAGTAATGTGACCGCCTCAGATTTCCAAGCTCATCCTCATGCAAGATTTTTTCATCCATTATAGTACACTAGTTTCAAATTTTGATTAGAATATATCTTTTATGTCACAATCCCAAAATAGATTTTTTTTCTCCAATGACACATTTTACCTATGAAATAATAATCCCAATACAATGCTTTTATTTTTGGTCAACAATATTCTTTAATCTCAAACTCGCAATCATTATATCTTAACAACAAACTCAGAAGTGCTTATGTTAGACAGCGTTGCTATTTATCTCCTAAAAAAAATAAATTATTCTCTCATGGCTATTTTGAATACTAATATCACCTTTTATCCTGTTTAATTCCAATAACCTAAATAACTGAATTTTATGATTTCTAAATAACCAAATTTATCTATACTCGTTCTTCATCTGGCAAGTAGTTTATTCTGTATTCTTGAAATAAGACACTTCCGCCTCTAGTAAAAAAGTTTAGTTTCAGATCTACTACTTAATTTATCCACATGAGGATGCAGGGTATATAATTCCTTCATACGTTTACCACCAACTCGTGAATATTATTTGAAAAGGAAAAATAATGACAGGGTTGATTTACATCTACAAATTCTGCTAAAGTTTGAGAGATAAACCAATACATCTATCTCAAATATATAGCCTGTGATCGAATTATGACTAAAAAAAAATATAATGAATGCAATATTATCTCTTTGATAATTCACATTATTTACTTGCTAATAACACATGCATTAGTAAATATAAAATAGCAATGATAAGTAAACAAAAAAACAAGAAAACTACCTTTAATGATACATTTCACATGTCAATTAATTCAATTTAAATAACTTATTTATACCTAGCCAGAGTCAAATGCAAAATTTTATTATAAAAGTGAGAGTATAATAAATGCAAAAAAATTTAATTCAATTTTTTTAATGCAAGTTTATGAATATTTAATGCAAAAAGTTAAGTCTTAGGGTTTGTTTTTTTTAATTAAATGAGAATTTCTTTCATAGTATGAAATCTGATGGCAAGACAAAATTAATAAAATCTTCCCTTATACTGATATTATGGTAATAAGTTTTCTTTTTCTTTTTAATATAAATAATTACTTTCTATAGAATAAATATTCAAATACCGTTATTGTATTATGATTCTTATGGGAAACGACAATGTCACTCATGTAACAAC
>JAPSGR010000062.1 GCA_031177355.1 Candidatus Nitrosocosmicus sp.
GGCGAGATTACGTTACCTGGTTTATTACTTGGTTTAGCACTGGAGCTATCACTCTGTCCATTGCTATTTGCCTTACCCTTGTCGTCATCATCAGGATTTCCAAGTGTATCTATAGGCAACCCGGAAATCAAAGGTTTCTGATCTTCTTCACATATAAAATCAAAGAATAATCCTATGGATTCTCTATCGTAATACTGAGCTACTACGTTATTATTCATTAAGACATTGGATGAATTAGACGTGATTAATAAAACAAGCATCAATCCTGTCGTTATTAATATATTCATATGAGTCACCTTTTTGTTATGTTTGTTTTGAAATATATCGATTAATGGTATTTGATCTCTATGACGCTTCGAATGGTTTTTATCAATAGAATGTTCTTTAGGTAAATTCATTATGAAACCTATTGCGTTATAATCGTAGACTCTTTTCTAATATATAGGATGAATAGAATAATGCGTATCTATAATTTGTGTTTGGTATGATATTCTTTTTTATTTGTTAAAATAAGGTCAGTTTTTGAAGCAACTGATTAGAGTGAATCGATTTAGATGGACATAACAATAAAATACAATATTGTACGTGAGAGCATTAATTTTTAAAAAAATCCATTTGCCGGATCAAGGCCTAGTCTGTACGAGTCGGAGCAGTATAAATCTGGGTAACGTGTACTAAAATTAATAACACCCAACCAGTTGAAACAATATTGCTAATTCAATACTATAATTAATTCCGTTAAATATAATTTAGAACTATATACTAAAACAATAGCATAAATTGTTACTTCTTTGGTCTTTTTACTTTAGATAATACCCTTATTTTTACGTTGTATATGGGATCACCATTTTGTAAACAAAGATCAGATTTTGAGATACCTGCAACACTATTTTTCAATCTCACCTTCGTATCATCATCCAGTAAATATTCATTCCATTTTTCAGAAATTATTGAGTAAGTTATTTCTTTACTAGGTGATGATTCTAGTTCTTCCTTTGAATATATCTTTGAATGAATGGTGCCTTTTGATTTTTCAGAAAAAACAAACGATTGTATGGATTGAAAATCAAACTCATACTCACTTGACGGATTAGTTTTGGATTTTTTAACTCCGGTTAAAACTACTCTGCTTTTCAGTTTTGTGTCATCGCTTAAAAGATACGAATCCCAATATTCTTTAATTACTTTGAAATCAATTGTAATAGAGTCATCCATTACCTTGTACCATAACTTAGACAATATTTTAATCAATACATCTGATAGAAACTGCTAACAATCATTTTTTAGTAGAGAAATTGGACATATTGATTCAATATTAATTCTAAATCGCAATCCGATGTCAAGTATAGGCACCAACTTTAACGGATTTTCGAATAAGGCATTTTATACATAAAATATGACAGCAGAAATTATAAATATCAAAGTTTCTTAAACCTAAATTATTTTGAAATGTTCACTATCGCATGAAAAGGGATGTCAATTTTGAAATATTCATTATTACAGTAACTTCCTTTTCTGTACTTTTGGTACTAATACAATATTTTTACAATCCAATTGGGGACGTCCTTGTTGCAATCTTTCTGTTTGATATTGCTGTTTCTTTGATTCTAAGTTTTGACTTGTTTTTAAGAGCTAAAGAGTCCAAAAAACCGCTAAAATATATTCTCAAGCATATTTATGAAATTCCTGCTTTAATTCCAATTTATGCTATCTTTGTTTTAAATGGTGAGACAATTTTTGGGGCAGGGCTGAAAAGCCTTCGGTTTATTCACATATTTAGACTCATCCATACTCTTTCCCGGGTACTCATAATTTTTGATGAGATTAAAAATAGATTTGTTTTCATAGTTTTCTTATCAATTTCGACGGTAACTGCTGGAGCATTAGGTGTATATGTTGTTGAGAAGAATGCATCAAATGCAACCATAACGAATTTGGGCGACGCCTTTTGGTGGGCTATTGTAACAGTGACAACTGTCGGTTATGGAGATATTTATCCAGTAACTTTTGAAGGTAGGATGATTGCTATTGTAGTTATGATAGTAGGAGTAGCTATCCTCGGTATACTGATTTCAACACTAGGTGCTCATCTTATAGAATCAAAAATAAAGAGTCAAAGAAAAAGTGAAGAAAATAACATCAAGGTTTTGATAAAAGATAAGATAGATAAATTAGAGGGGCTGCAGAGTGAAGAGATTGTAACTCTCCTAAATCTCATTTCTAATCTACACGGAGAACTAAAACGTAGTGATTCTAACAAGCAAAAGGCTATGAAATGCTATAAATGCAATAATATAAATCCTGATAATGCAATTTACTGTTATAGGTGCGGAAATAGCATAACCACTAGCAACCCATAGATGGTATTACAGGGCTGGTGGTTCAGCGTGGTACGAACGTTCGATTCGCAATCGAAAGATCGCGGGTTCAAATCCCGCCCAGTCCATTTGGATGACGAAAAAATTCTCTCAATAAATATAATTAGAGATTGAGGATGATTTTGTTACTATCAAGTTCTTGTTTGTTAACAATTAAATTAATGTTAAGTAATAAAAGATAAGCAAATTTGCAAACAAATTCGCACAGTTAATGGCGATTGTTAAATATAAATTTAAAATTGAGCAGTGCAGCATTAGAATAATTTGGTCTGCAGGGATATCTTTGGACCGCAATTCTGCTTACTTGACAAATCATCTATCATATTGTAATGATTTTGCCCGCAAGTCTTTTAAAGCCTCCATGTCTAAGCGATACCATTATTGATTACGTCATCACATCATCAACGTCATAACAACAATGATATGCTCTTTGCATAAAGAATTGTTTTAATAATTTTTTATATCTAGTGTCAAAATTAAGAAGATTAGTCGAGAAGTAAAGTAATCAACTCTATATTGTGAAAGACTCAATACTTTCTTGCGTATAATAACGGCTCCCTATAACTGTCCCTGTCATTGGTAAAGTATCCGCGACCGTTTCCATCACAGGTGGTTGACGAGGTAGAACCCTGGCTTAAGAGTGCATTTCGTATGTCCGTTGGTAAAGCACCTGGGTGTGTATGCTCATATAATGCCGCAGCTCCGGCGACATGAGGAGAAGCCATGCTTGTTCCACTCATAGTCGCATATGTATTGCCCTTGTAAGTGGAGTATATTTTTGCACCCGGAGCAGCGATGTCTATGACAGAGCCATAGTTACTAAAACTGGCCAGAGTATCGTCATTCCCGTAGCCAGTACTAGGTCCCTTTGCTCCACATTTACCATCACTATCTGCCACTGCAGATACTGCAATAACGTTTGGATTGTTGGCCGGAGAAAATGTGGATGCATCTTTTCCTGCGTTTCCCGCTGCTACTACAAATGTGATCCCAGATTTGACAGCGTTGTTGATGGCAGTGTCAAAAGCAGTAGATTCACATTGACAGCCTAAACTAAGATTTGCAACTTCTATCTGGCTTGCATATCCTCTAATGTAGTCGATACCTTTTATTATGGTAGATAGGGCTCCCGCACCATTCTTATCTAAAACCTTAATAGCCCAAAGTTTTGCGCCAGGGGCCATACCAACTACTCCTATTGAATTATCTTTGGCTGCGGCTATTCCTGCGACATGAGTCCCGTGACCATTATCATCGTTTGCCGACGAAGTGCCAGAGACAAATGTTTTCTGATGATAAACGTAAAGGTCAGAATGTCTTGTATGAATTCCGCTATCCAGAATGGCTATATCGGCATTGACTGTTCCGTATCCATTCCCTGATCTTGTTGAGCTCAGATCTCCATCCACTCTATTAATTCCCTTTGATAGTGTTTGAGCAAATGCTTTAACGACCCTGTCTTTTTCGATATAATTTACAAAAGGACTTTGTTCGAGCACCTTGATAATCCTTTCGTTTGGAACGCTAATTGCGAATCCATTTAAAACATCTTTATAGATATGGAGTATCTCTGTTCCCTCGATATTTACTTGTCTTGCGACATCAGTAAGTATTGCACGTAAATCAAATGTATCATCATTTAAAACTACAATGTAGTGATTCGGTATTACCTCACCCATCTTTAGTTCTGATAAGGAAGATGGTGAAGAAGAAGAAGAAGATTGTGTATCAGAAAAAACATCAGAGTAGGGCAATCTATCCAAAATAGAGCCAAGAATTTTACTGGGTGTCATTGATATAGTCATTTTATCGTTATTAGCGGGATCGGTGTTTGAGTTTGGTGTATCTTCTAATACATCATCAGAGTAAACTGTATAATCATCAGTTGCACTTTGGTCTTTAATTTGTTCTTTGTTCTCACTTAAATAATATGAATCATTTACTTTGTCTTGAGAACCTTTGTTACCAATTTCCGAATCGGAATTTCCAGTATTTATATCTCCTTTATCATTCTTACCTAAACCTGGAATCATGTCATATAATTTCTTTATATCGTTATTTTCTTTGTTATTGTTACCTTCATCAAAATTTAAAAAAGGAAGATCAGAAATACCAATGCTTTGTGCAAAAGATGTCGGTGTAGAGACAGATGTAAAGAAACCCATTATTATTATAAAAAATGTTACACTAAACTTTGCATCAATATTTTCCTTTTTACTCACAAACATAAAATAATCAAGAAGAATAAAAGAAATATCTAGATTTTTTATGTTATATTAATGGATATCTAAATATTGGTATATTATTTTGTATGAATTTAGTTTGTTTAATTTATCCTTACAGATTTAATTACATCAAAGTGAACATGAAAACAGATAGTAGGTTTGTTCAATTTTTTTTGGGATTAGAAAAAGAGTGTATGGAGAAAGAGAGATCGAGGTCTGCATATATTCAGGAATGTGAGTTGGTCAGGAATGGCTTTTAGTCGTTATATAGGGTGTTTTAAAAATTAAGGAATCCAAATAATAGTCCTAAAATCCTATCTATAATTGAATTGGAAGGTGGACTTTCTGTACTACCTTGAGTGTTTTCAACACCCTCTTGAGTATTGGGTATTTCATTATTTTCGTTTGGGGACTGAGTTTGATTTGTTGCTTGTTGCTGATTACAGAATGAGTCTACGTTAATAACATTTAGTCCACCGATCGTAGAACATAGTTCAGAGAGTGCTTGAGTTGACCCTATTGAATTTAAATTATTACAAATATTTAGCGCCTGATCAAGTCCTACCAATCCTGAAATTAAGCCGTTGCTCTGAACTAATTGACAAATTGAATTGACCAAAGAACCTGCGCTAGGTTGTTGTGGTTGTGGTTGGGGTTGCGGCTGCTCTTGACCAAATGCACTGAGCGCCTGGTTGGAATTGAATATAGAGAGTATTAAGACCATAGACAAAGCAATTATTAGATATTTTGACTCAAAGAATGTGCAGTTATTGTATATTTCTTTTTTTAATTGCATCATGTTATAACTACCATTCTGTACTTTTTCCATAATAAATTACTATATGAAACTATTCCTGTTTTTTTTTAAAATATGAATATAAACTTGCCTTTTAATATTCTTAATATATCATAAATTGTAATACAATTATTAAGTATTGATACACTCTCATTCTTGATTTTATGGCAAGGATTAACATTACAATCTCATTTTTGATCATTTCATCATTAATAGTATTATCGATTTTTGATTCTGATAAATCGGCTTTTGGTGCATATGCAAAAGCGCCGTTAGCACCAACAGGTCCGACAGTAAGTGATGAGTCCCTTGTAGTCGAAAAAGTCGCAGAAGGACTAGATTTTCCAACTAGTATGGCTTTTTTAGGTCTAAATGACATTTTGGTTACTGAAAAAAATACTGGTAAGGTTATTCGGGTAGTAAATGGTACTCTCCTGTCTTCACCTGTACTAGATGTGGCCGTCGCAACAGGCATAGAACGTGGTCTGCTTGGGATCGCAATATCAGATAATTTGGAAGGGAAAAAATATGTATTTATTTATTATACAGAATCGGGAAACGGTGAAGACGATAGTGATGTTGAAAATTCCGTCGATCCATCAGGAAATCGATTGTATCGCTATGAACTGGTTGATGATCAACTAATTAATCCTGTGCTATTATTGGATCTAACTGCCATACCACCCAACGACAGAGGAGAGCATAATGGCGGTAAAATCCTCATTGGTCCCGACAATAATGTTTATGTGACGGTAGGAGAGGTTGGAGGACACAGAACTCAGGCTCAAAATATCATAGATGGCCCTGCTCCAAATGGTTTAGGCGGAGTCTTGCGGATTACACAAGATGGTGGAATTGTAGATCCCGAAAGTCCTATATTCGGTGAAGATTTACCTTTGAGCATTTACTATGCAATGGGCATACGTAACAGTTTTGGAATGGATTTCGATCCATTAACAGGTAATTTGTGGGATACCGAAAATGGTCCAGGTTTCGGAGATGAAATAAACTTAGTTTTTCCAGGCTTTAACAGTGGTTGGTTTCCGGTTCAAGGATATATATCCAATAACTTGATGCAGAGCGGAACTTTGGAAAGTGACCTTGTGTATTTTGGAAATAGTCAATACTCTGATCCAAAATTTGTTTGGACAATACCCATCGGAATAACTGCATTAAAATTTTTGAATTCTGACAAGCTAGGAATCGAATATGCTAACAACATGTTTGCCGGAGATATTAACAACGGTTTGCTTTACAGATTTACACTCAATGAAGAGCGCAATTCAATTCTCATAAATGATACCTATTCTGGAAATATAGAATTACTGAAAGACAATAAGATAGATGACCCTAAAGAAAACCTTCCTCTAATATTTGGACAGGGTTTTGGCGGAATAACTGATATACAGGTTGGGCCAGATGGATATCTGTACGTGCTTAGTTATACTGGTTCATTGTATAAAATAATTCCATCATCCGAAAGTGCTTCGCCACAAAACCCGTCAGCCTCCATAGCAATACAGAATAATACGTCATCAGCCCAGTCGGTCTCTGCAGTTATTTTAGGTATTGATGGAGAAAGATCATACTCTCCAAACCCAGTTGAAATCGGAGTAGGACAGACAGTGACTTGGTATAATGGTGATTCGATATCGCATACGGTAACGTCCGGACTTGAAGGAGACCCGGATGAAGGTAGTCGCTTTGATTCAGATGCGATAATTCCGTATCAATCATATGATTTGCAATTTGATGAACCTGGTGAGTTTAATTATTATTGCATATACCATCCTACTATGATAGGCACGGTCATTGTTAATTAAATTGGAACAAGAGTTATTTCCTAAGACAATTCGGTGCCAAAAGGAGAAGAAATGGAATAATAAATACAGATAATGACTAGGGCGAGCTGCCGATTTCTGGCACCTACTGCAGGTCTCTATAACCTTATTAGTCCATACATTGGTAGAGTTATTAAAGAGTCATTTTAATATTATTAATTCTAATATGAATTGACATTTCATCTCCTTTTTATTTAAAATATTTATGACATACTGGGAGATGTGGTAAGTTTGCATAGGAATATAAGTTAAACAATCATCATTTTAATTATAGATGAAATCAAACCCTTTTGCGATTTCACGACCTATTTTGATTACTATAATTTCTTTTATTTTCACCTTTGTTTTTTGTTTTGACTACAATACATCCTATTCGATTGAGAATGTAACTAAAGAAAGTGGTATAACTCTTAACTCTATATCGGAAAATCCCAAAGTACTGTTAAACACTACAAATCTAACAGATTGTTTGTATTCGTACCAATTAGAAAATAATTCATCTAATTTTCTAATATTGAAGTATCACGACTTGAAAAGTAATGAAACCGTAAAGGCAGACAATTACCCAAACAAGATGTGCAAAATCGTAAATGTATCGGGAGATAATTCGTGTTTTGAATATTTTACAAATCAATCAACAGTATCATGTGATTTACAAGATTCTAACGATACTGTTTTAAGTATTGATAATTTTAATAGTGATGGTCTACTTATTATGGATACAAAATTCAACAATAGTTATAATTTTGAAATTATCGATCCACTTAATTCTGGTCAGATAATAGGAGTAAATCTAGATCTAGATAAACACACTCAAACAAATAACGATGATATCAATTCACCTCGAATAGAAATTGTAAGAAAAGATGATAGCGGTATGCCAAATATGTCGGCTGCAAAAAACCAAGTAATAATTTGGGAAGGAGAAATCAAGGATTTTTTTAAGGAGCCCCTGAACCAATATCAAAATGAGACCTATATCTCTATTCAATTTAACACGGGCCGACATGGCAGTAATATAGCAAATGAAGAACGCGGATTTGGTGTTTTATTTGATGTTTCGTCAAGCAGTAATCCTTATCTATTTGAATATCTAGATGACGGTAAATATACAAAATATAATTATGAGTCCATTAAACAACTCGCTGGCAATGATTTTGTTTTCCATAACGTTGATGTTAACAACAATCCCATATTCTTGAATAATCTGACAAATAGCGAAGAGGTCAAACTAAAAGTGTTAACTCGCCTATCCAGTTTAGATAACTCTACTAGAATGGTTGAGACTTTCGTGGACAATGGAAAAGGGGTTGTACTTCCATACTGGAGTTTAAATGATCTATCAAAACTTAAAAACCATGATAGGATCACCAGCGATGATGAATTTATGGAGACTCTATATCAAGGGTCCGGATATACAATCGCCAGGACAGATAATATAGATACAAGATTATTAGCGTTCCATTCATTTGTCTTTGGATTTTAACTAACATACAAAGTAAATTGCATTTGAATAAAAACTGCATGTCAAAATAATCCTAATGAATTTTAATACTATATTAAACAAACTATATGAAAATTTTTTTATCTTCTATCAGAAAGAGAAAGGAGAGTAAGCTTTAACATTCTTATTTATCTTATTGCTTATTAGACTTGATTGTAATTTATGATACTCTTTTTAGTAAATCTGCAATATAATTATAGTCGGCGGCTAATAACATATTCATTTTGTAATGTTTACCTTTTAATTTATACATATTACTAAAGCAATTTCACGTAGATACATTGATAGTAAACGATTAAAAATTCGTATACCTATGAGTATAAAATCTAATCTATGATAGTAAGAATGATGGTGGTATTTTACTTTGATTCTAATTTAATTTTTACAAAGTTAGTTGATAAATTGCTTTCAATACATAAACTAAATAAAAGATGTAAAGATCTTTTGATAAAGACCTATATCTATTTTTACATGGCTATGCTTGTCGATAAAGCTTCATTATTACCAGGAGAGTTATCTTGCCAAACAACAAATAGCTGACCATTTTCATCGCCTTCGCCTCCGGGTATTACAGTCAGAGATGGACATTCAGAGATTCCAGGGTTATTGCTTATGTTAGTTGCAGTTGTAAATGTGTCCCCTCCATCTGGACTGGCCATAAAATAAATATCTTGATTTTCTCCTAAAGTGTTCTCTATAGGAGTAGCCTGTATTGTCATAAATAATTCGCCCATATGTTCTATTATTTCGACATTCAGAGGATTCTGAAATTCTGCATCAATAAAAGAAGGTTCTGTAAAAGAGTCACCATTATCTGTACTTTTTACAAAGTAAACGCCATCGCCTTCGCCTTCGCCCTCGCTCTCGCTCTCGGCTGTGGTATCGACGTCACCCTCTTCTCTTTCAGAGTCAACCCCTTGATTTTCTGATTTATTGTCGCTTTCATATTCCCGAGTGGTTGAAGGGTCTGGAGCACCCCACAGTGCATAAACATTATTGTTATTAGCAGCTATCTGTAACTCGCCAGGCTCTTCATCAG
>JAPSGR010000005.1 GCA_031177355.1 Candidatus Nitrosocosmicus sp.
AAGCAACAGCAATGACGATAGTGAAAGCAACAGCAATGACGGTGATAATGTAAGGGATATTATTGACAGATTTACCGGCAACAGCAATGACGATAGTGAAAGCAACAGCAATGACGATAGCGAACGGAGCATAACTGACGATGCTGGTGAAGGAAATATCATTGACAGGTTTACAAACGGAATTCCTAATTTTGAAAACGGAGCAAACAATGACGATAGCGAACGGAGCATAACTGACGATGCTGGTGAAGGAAATATCATTGACAGGTTTACAAACGGAATTCCTAATTTTGAAAACGGAGCAAACAATGCTGAAGCAGAGCAACCAGTGACTTCACAACAATTCGAATCAGATGATTTACTAGAATCAATGAGAGGAATTGGCAATGGTGTAATAGACAATCAGCGAAATATTTACGGACCCCTACTGCAAGGATTCCCTACAGCCCAGGAGAGAGTAGATGAGGGATTAGATAGGGCCCAATCTGCACTAAATGATGCAATTGATAGAGCCAAATACCGCATACAAGGAAGTCTACCCTCAGGGTCAGGCTTCAACTAATTTTTTTTTATAAAAATAAATTTAATTAACTACAAATTATCTTAATAGATTTAGTATCAATCAAATTTATTAATTATTGATTTTAATCCTTTTAAGGACTCTGATGTATCTAGTGCTTCAAGTAAATTTTTTAAACTGAATGTATTTGAAATCAGGTTTCTAATGTTAATTTCTTTGGAATTAACTAGCTCCATTGCCTCGCTGAGGTTCTGAGGGTTAGAGCTAAAACTTCCAGTGACAGTAACTTGATTATAATGAATGAAATTTGCGTCTATTAAAACATCATTATCATGATTTTTCATGTTGGAAGGATTCTTGACTCCTGAAAATAAAATTATGTTTCCATTTTTGTTAACCAATTGCAATGCGACTTTTAAAGACCTTATATCATTGTTGGAAACAAAAATCAAGTTAGGAGCAACATTTTCCATCGGTCCATGTATATGATCGCGAGGATTTGTAAAAAAGTGTTCATCTTTTATTTCGTATATATAATCAGCACCGAGTTTTCTTGCCATATCCAACCGTGGTCTTATCTTGCCTATCATTGTGATTTGTCTGTCTGGGAATTGTTTTTTGAGTAACATCAGTTGCATTAATCCAATTGGTCCGTCGCCAATTATTATAATAGATTCGAAATCGTTATTTTTAATTTGAGATAACCCATTCACACAGCACGCTAAAGGCTCAATAAGCGAAGCTTCCTCATTGCTGGTACTGTCCAACACTGGAACTATCCCCCCTATTTCAAAAATAGCTTTGGGAATTGAGATATACTCTGCAAACCCTCCATTAAGGGATGAACCCAGTTCCTTTAAATTAGAACAAAGATTATATTTCTTATGTTTACAATACCAGCAATATAAACACGGTATAACTGGGTATACAGATACTCTTTGGTTAGCCTTCACGCTAAAATTTTCTCCACAGTATGTATCAATAGTTTCGGCGCATATTTCATGTCCGAGTATTACAGGTGGATTAACTTTAAAACTTCCATGTCTATATGTTCTCACATCATAACTGCATACAGAACAAGAGAGCACTTTTAGTACAATGCTGTCAACTGAAGGCACAGGCATATTGACATTTTCTATTCTTAATTTATTAGGTCCATAAAACAGAGCGGCATCCATCTGTGTACCAATCTGTTTTGATGACAAAGTTATAATTGTTATATAGAATTAGTTGATAAAAATTTGATATGACGCGATATTTTGATCCACATGTGCATATGTATTCCAGAACGACCGATGACTATGAAAAGATGTCGATAGCTGGTATAGAAGTGGTAGTTCAACCCTCGTTTTGGCTCGGTTCTCCTAGAACTAGTGTAGGAACTTTTATTGATTATTGGGAGCACATGATATCATTCGAACCAAAAAGAGCAATTGAATATGGGATCCAACATTACACGTGTATTTCAGTTAATCCAAAAGAATCTATTCAGAGACCACTTGCATTCGATGCAATGGAAGCTATGATTGAAGGAAAATTTTTAGATAGAGAACGCGTCGTTGGTTTAGGCGAAATAGGATATAATCTTATTAATGATCTGGAGGAAGAAATTTTTGTAGAACAGTTAAATTTTTGTAAAAAACAAGATCTTTTAGCAATGATACATCTGCCTCACAACAATAAGCCCGAAGCGATTAAAAAAATGAAAACAATTTTTGATACCGGAAAGTATAACTATAATAAAATTTTGATAGATCACAACACCGAGGAAACGATAAAAGAAACGTTAGATTTAGGGGTATGGGCAGGATTATCAGTGTATCCAGTTACCAAATTAAACCCCAAGAGAGTAATAAATATAATAAACCAATACGGAAGCGACAGGGTAATGGTAAATAGTGCCGCAGACTGGGGAGTATCGGATCCCTTAAGCGTTCCACTGACAGCAAGAGATATGAGAATTAACTCTTGCAAAAGTAAGGATATCGAGAAAATTACCTTTTTGAATGCGTATGAATTTTATAGACAGTCAAAGCGATTTGATTGGAAGCCATAATTCAAAATAGATTAAATCATAATTATTTCGCGATATCAATCTAAATCGGGGCCCTTTTTTGTAATATTTATTATTTAAAGAATATGTTTATGACGTTGTCATTTAATTTGATATTACTGTTGTCCATTGATCCAGGTTGAAAAGAAGTTAATTTTAAAATAAGAAATTAGTGAATTTTTTTATTTTTACTTAATCAGTTTCTTATAATTAGCATATAATGTAGATTTAGCTATGTCGTCCGGATTAAAAATTTTTATTGATCTAACGGAATTCTCAAAATCTTGTAAATATTTATTGAACTCATCTTCACTAGCAGTGAATCCGACTAAAATTACAGAATTGTCCGAAGTTGCAAAAGCATAGGCTTCAGTAATAATTGTTGACGCTCCTACCGTACAAATGTAACGAGATTGTTCTGCCTTTAAATTGTTAATTGTAATGATTTTAGGAACTTCTGGGTCACAATATTCATCTTCTGGAGATTGCAAATCAGGTGTATTAGTCCCGTCGGCTTCTGAAGAAATATTTGTTGGACTTGTGTTGATAGAATCACTTATTTGATTATAGATCTCATTGTTGATACTATTTATCATCATTACAGTTTCAGGTTCATCTCCGGTTGTTAAATCGATACTATAAGGACTCACCATTACCATGTCGTGAAGAAAGTTTATCTGATTTCCAGTCCAGTTGTTTGGCAAAGTAATTGAAAATCCGGTCACATTATTTATATAAGTCCCATTAACCTTTGGTAAGGTCAAATCAAGATCAGGCAAATGAGTGATACCGTTGCTTGAATTTGAAATAAGTGAATCAATCACTAATGCAGAATCATTAGTTTGTGATTGAACATCATTTGTATTCACCGTTGATGCCATGGCTAACAAAAGCGCAATCCAAAGCCCACTGAATCCTCTTAAGTAAATATGCATGATTGAAATATTGACCAAATGACTAACTTATTTTTCTTTCTAACCGGGCATGCACTGCATTTTATAACTACTGATCATATCTGTGAGATAATTTTAGTTCGTTCTGTAATTTAATAGCTATTTTAATATTAGTGGTTGCATTTGAAATCCAAATAAAATTTTAATCTTTAAACAAATTTCTAAATTTGAAAGATTCAAGTCAAGTATAGCATGACAACAATACACAAATAATACTGGAAACAATATTTTCCATAATTAATTCATACTACTAGCAGAAACAATTATCATTTCAAAGTTATTTTATAAATAGTTCAACCTAACATGGTGCTTTAACAATTGAATGAAATATAACACCGTGTATCTGAGAAAATGTCATATTGCAAAATATTAACAAAATGGTTGTTTAGGTACAAATAACAAATTTTTAAAATTTGTTTGTTGCATACTATTTCCAATCCTTATTGAATTCTAATATTTTTCTTCCTCTTGCATGTATTTTACAATTCTACTAGCAATCTGAAGATCTGTAGCTTTGTTAATATTCTGTATATCTGTAGGGTCAGTGCCGATTTTATATCTATTAGCAGCTGTGCTTCTAAGGCCTCTGGGTCTAACTTTTTTCATACTTTGTGGATTAAAAAACTATAAAACCGGTCAACAAACCTTTTAAAAAAATTTATATTTTTAAGGCGTTTCATATGTATCCTTCAAGAACCACTTACCTATCTGTTACAATATTATAACACCAGGCATAGGTAATGTAGGTAGAATAAATATAAATTATTTAGAGCCATCTATCAAGGTCCTAAATAAATATAAAAAATTTAAGATACACCACTTGGCTGCTTATGCTCTGCGTGTTCTAGCTTCATATGTTCTTCTTTTTCATCATTAGTTTGAAAAGTAAGTCCACATAGATTGCAAGTGTGTCCTGAATTTGTACCTGCCGCTGCTGCTGGCTGTTCTGTTGCCATACTAATTCTACTAATACAAATGTAAATATAAGCATTCTATCTTGACCGACCTTGAGAGATCTTTTTGCTATCAACATTCTTTTTCGTCGATTGAGGATAGTGCGAAAATTTCCTATTTTAAGGCTCAATTAGTTGATATCTACATCAATAAATAATTCAAACTTGTTTTGATAAAGATCTCATCAATGATGTGATCTTCAATTTTCTCCCTTGTGTGAATATCTTTCTAGGATGACATTTTTGAAAAATCACTTTTAGATTGAGCCATGACTTTTCTTATCTTTGTAAAATAAATATTAACAACAGAAGTGAACAAGACATAGCATCTGAAAATTTGCATATAATCGGAAAAGCCGAGTAAACTTTGAAACACATAGGCTAAGAAATTAAATGTGATTGGAATTAGAGTTAGTAACATATTAACAAGGCTGCCTGCCAAAGCACTAGGAAGTATTACCAATAAGTTTCAGAATTGGTAGACTATACTTCATTAATAGTTCTCTTAATGTGACTTTTTTCATCCTACCTTTTTTTTAATCAATCATAATAATGGAATAAACTAACTAACTATATTATTTCTTTAAACCAACATACAACTATACTCTAAATACCTACGCTTTTTTTTGGAGGAAATGATGTACCTCAAATAACAATGGCACTTATAGATGACAACAAATGAGGAATAAAGTACAACTTAGTGTAATTTCTCAACCTCCTAAGACCTCATGTACAATTTTTGTTACTTGTGACAATGACATTTTGGTTAAAGGTATTGACTTAAAGCCTATACATACGGAAGTTGTGAATTTGTTTTAGCGGAGAATATAAACCAAATACTTATGAGGACATAGTCTTTCAGTGTCCTTCTTACAAATCTAATAATGAGATAACAAGCATAGACTAATAACCATTTTAAACAATTCTATATCCTCATATTTTCTAACTCGATAAAAATGAGTCTGACAATACTTTGTTTTAGCAGGACAATCTTGTTATTTACGAATAATGGTCTCTAACATCAATATGATTCAAAGAATGTAAATACAAGATATATTTATTATTATATGAGAAAGGTAGGCATATGAAATATGGAAGGGATAGAAGACAACAATGAAAACGATTCTAACATTATAAAAAAATTCCTCCTTGAAATATCTGGAAGATTCAAGGTTAACTCTACAGTTGAGTTCTCCAATTATCAGGAAGCGCTCGAATCATTCAACCAGCATTCAAAGTCTGGCAAAAATCTAATTCTTTACGAGGTCCATAAATCTACGCTAAACGGAACTGTTGTTAAAAAGGTTCCAGTATTAAACACATCAAAACATGCAGAAAGGTTGAGGATGCTTGAGGAAGAAAAAGCAAGGGCTAAAGCATTATCACAAAAGGGATCCGATACCTCTTCCCCCTCGGCCAGTTACACCTCGTCGTCTTCATTGCCATCGGCCGGCGGGTCTTCGCCATCAACACCATCCTCATTTTCGCCAGGCTCCCCGGATGGGCAGGCTAAAAAAAATAAAGTAACACTTGCAAGCATGAAGTATAAAATCATCATTTTGGCAGCAGTGGTAGCAGGCTTTATTGTGACCTTGTTAATAGTTAGTATACTTGCCGACATCAACAGTGGCGGCGGCTTGGGAGGAGGAGGCCACCATGTGACAGTATATGAAACAATGCATAATTATCTTCAAATATCTCTTGGCGAATTTGACAAAAGTGACCACAGTATAATCTCAAGCGATTTGTCGTATTAAGCCTGATATGAAACAAAGTCTATAATACAAATAGCTTTATGATTAACGGGACTGTTCTGCGAAGGCTGTTTGGTAAGCATATTTCTTTATATGATTTCAATAATACTTTTTTTAAGTTAAATATGCCTTAAGAATTTAGAAATAATATAGTTTTTGTCAATTATTCCCAATTAGATAATAAGGTTACTTTTTATTATCTTATGTGATTAACCGATTTTTTATAATTTTGATAATGGGGATCACTTGCACTGCTGTACTAATTGTTATGGCCGCATCAGCCGTAATAGCAACAACAACAACAACAACAACAATAACAGATAATGAAATGGACAATACCTTATTATCCAAATTCTACAATTTTGTATCGAGTTCATTATTTATCAAGTATGACTATGCATACGGTCAGGCAACAGACGATTTTCAAACGTTCTCCTTATCCTTGTCAACACCTTATTCAGATATGCCCATTGGTTTTGAAGGCACATTATCCGATATAGAAACACTAAAAGATGACCTGGATGACTCTCTGAAAGAGACTATAATGCCATCATCACCTTCACCATCGTCACCATCACCACAAGATAAACATATCACAAAAGGTGATAAAGTATTGGATTTTTCTCAATCACCACTTTTAAAATCAAAAGATACTGATATTGATAAAGATAATAAATATAACTCAAACAAAGAAAATGTTTATGTTGTTGACTATAAAAACATCAGAGTTCAAAAATTCACAGATGAAGGAAACTTTATCTTAAAGTGGGGTACAAATGGCAGAGACAACGGTCAATTCGGCGTGCCACATGGAATAGACTTGGACAAAAAGGGCAATGTGTTTGTAGTAGATATGAACAATAACAATGTACAAAAGTTTGACAGCGAAGGTAATTTTCTATTAAAGTGGGGTTCTATGGGTACGGATGATGGTCAGTTCATGCATCCGCACAGTATTGCACTAGATTCTAATGCAAATGTGTATGTGACGGATATGGCAAGCTTTAATGTACAAAAGTTTGACAGCGAAGGTAATTTTCTATTAAAGTGGGGTTCTATGGGTACGGATGATGGTCAGTTTAATGCACCAGAAGGAATAGCAATAGACTCTTTAGATAACGTGTATGTAAGTGACACTGACAATAACAATGTACAAAAGTTTGACAGCGAAGGTAATTTTCTATTAAAGTGGGGTTCTATGGGTACGGATGATGGTCAGTTTAAACGCCCTGCAGGGTTGGATGTCGATGATGCAAACAATGTATATGTGGTAGATGCGGGAAATAACAGAATTCAAAAATTTAACTCAGAAGGCCATTTCATAACCTCTTGGGGATCAAAGGGTTCTCAACCCGGAGATCTTTCAAGTCCACACGATATAGCAATCGATTCAGTAGGAAACTCTTTTGTTGTAGAACAGGATAATTTCAGAGTACAAAAGTTTGATGCAGATGGCAAGCATATCTCCTCTTGGGGATCTGAAGGTGGATCCGATTATCAATTTCTAGATCCGCATAGCGTAGCTGTAGGGCACTGATGATACTTTGATGTTGGCTCCTAACTTCTTTAACAACAAGTAAGGGCTGGTTCAGATAATCTGTCAGAGCGGCTGGTAGCCGCAATGGCCATTTTTTTGTATCTTTTTATCTTCTCTTTTATTAAATTGTATCCAGAGCATTTTTGTTATATTGTAATAACTTTTTAACTTGTTAAAAAATATCATCTCTATTATGAAATTTGCGTTTAGTTCAAATGCCTTTACAAAATATTCATTAATTGATTCGCTAAAAGAAATTGCCCAATTAGGATATCAAGGCGCAGAGATCTTGTGCGATATACCTCACGCGTATCCACCCACTTTAAACAATCAAAAAATCCAGGAAATCAAAAATACTTTAGATAAATATAATTTGCAAATTTCAAACTTGAATGCATTTACCCTTTTTGCATTAGGAGATACTTACCATCCTTCATGGATTGATCCAGATAAAGAAAAAAGACAAGCCCGAATACAGCATACAATAGATTGTATTGATCTTGCTTTTCAACTGGGTGCTAAAAACATATCAATAGAACCGGGTGGTCCAACAAATCTTTTAGAAAATAAGATGAGCAGACAACAGGCATTAAGGTTATTTCAAGAAGGTATTGACCAGGTGCTGCCTGAGGCTGAGAAAAAAATGATTAAAATTCTAATCGAGCCTGAGCCTGAGTTATTATTGCAAACATCCATAGAGTTTGTAGAATTTATGAAAAATTTTGATTCTAAATACCTAAAACTAAATTTTGATATTGGTCATTTTTATTGTGTAAATGAAGATCCAAGTAACTTGATTTTGAGGCTTAGAAAGTTTATTGGACATTTTCATATGGCAGATATTAAAGACAGGGTGCACTATCATTTAATACCAGGATTGGGAACAATTGATTATAATAGAGTGTTCAAAACCATCAAAGAGATAAATTACGATGGATTTGTCACAGTTGAACTTTATCCATACAAGGAAAATCCAATAGAAGCAGCTACGAGATCAATTAATTTTATAAATACTTTAGACTATTAATTATACAAAAAAATATCTGCATGAAGTATCTTGTTAAATAATCCATACCTTAAACTTTTACGAATTCCAAATATTTTTACAGTACCGCCTGATATCATATTAGGGTTCCTTATTGCGATATCATCATTTGAGGTTTCTTATTTTTTATCTCAAGGCAACACTATAGCAAACCTTCTCATGCTGATTATCTCTTCTATTTTGTTATACCTTGGAGGATTAGTTTCAAATGATTTCTTTGACATTAAAGCAGACAAGATCGAGCGACCAAGCCGACCTTTGGTCTCTGGTGCTATACAAAAAAAAGTAGCGGTTACTCTTGTTATTTTATTTTTTGTATCAGGATGTCTTTTATCCTTGCTTGTTAATATTACAAGTACCGCAGTAGCAGTTTTTTTGATAACTTTGATAATTTTGTACAATTTTAAGTTAAAGAACGGGTTTTATAGACCCTTTATAATGGGGTCTATTCGTTCCCTAAATATTATATTTGGCTTTAGTTCATTTATTGGTTTTTTCGGTGCACATACTGTAATGTCATCCCCTCAAATTCCTTTTGGATATAATACAGAACCACACTCATTTATGTTACTATCTTTAGTATGTATTTCTATTTTCTTTCATATCTTTATGTTGACTTTTGTTAGCTCTAAAGAAACTTCGAGAGAGTTTTCTTTAAAAAATAAGTTAGGCATTAATATTAAAAAGATATTTTATGTTTATATCTCGTTTCTTATTATAATAGGAATTATTGGAACGCTCTTAGTAGAGCATCCAAGAGATTATTTGGTCTTTCTTATAATTCTAGGAATATCGTCTAGTTTGGTTTATTACAAGGCTCATCAAAAAATATTGAATTTGAAGGAGGGTAGCCTGGCAATGCAATTTATAGTAAAAAACATGATAACTTTGCTTATCTTGCTTGATTCCACGTTTATAGCGGGCATCTCTGGGGCCTTGATTGGGCTGGTTGTAGCTTTTTTTATATTTCCTGTCATTTTTTTAAGTAAAAAAATCAACATGACCTGAATCTAGTTTTTTTTGGATATAGTTGACTTCATATTACCTTTGGCTTGATAATTTTTTTGTTCATCATTTGAATTGTTTATTTTACGAGTGGCTATCTTGTGTTTAGAAAATGTAATCTAATAAGGGAGTCACCATAGGTTCTTAAACCCTTTTTTGACTAATAGGTTTGTGAAAAAGAATAACCTTTCAATTATATTTACAGTCCTTCTAGTCAGCAGTTTTGCAACTGTTGTTCTGGTTCTAGATTCGTCAAATAAAAATGTGGCAGTTCTGGCGCAGACCCCATCATCCTCTTTAAACTCCACTAACACCACCCCTAATAATACAACCCCTTTTATATCTGAAGGAAATTCAACATATTCTGGCACAGGCTCAATTACTTCTGAAACCAATGATAAAGATGTCTCTACCACTATATTAATTCCCAACCCCAAGTCGTCATCTTCCGACCCAACTCAAAAGGACTCTTCAAATTTAACTACAGCTTCAAATGCAACGCAGCGAGGTGAATATAAGGTAGATAGCAATGGTGTTCACTATTATGATATCAACAATTGCAGCCTAGTTAAAGGCTCCTCAGGAATTGGAGATCTATCAGAATGCGAAGATGCAGAACGAGTTATTAAGAAAGAACAAAGAGGTTGATATTTCCTCATTCAATAATCCTTTCCTTTTTTTTGAAATGTTAAATAACTATTGATGTATAATACTACTAATTAACTTATTTTTTCTTTTACATCTGTTATCTTATTCTTATCTCTAAAAGCCATTATCCCAGCAATTACAAATAGAGCTAAGGCAGGAATTGCAAACCATTGAATTAATGCAAAGAGCAGAACCCCGCAGGCAATAAGTATTGCTCCCACCAGTTTTGTGTTTTTGAGTTTAAAAGATGCCACAATTGCTCCCACATTGATTGCAATAATTGCAACGGCAATTAACAAGGCCCAACCAACAACCAAAGCCAATAGTGGAATTCCAATAAAACTATTAATAAAAAAGTAAAGAAAAAGACCAATGAACGGGATAATCATTCCTAATATAGCAGTAATAATTGTTAATTTCTGGTAATTTTTCATCTCTAATTCTAGTTAAAGATAATAACTATTAAACAACGCTATAATTTTTTTGATCGATGACTTTGTGTAAAAACTAAAAAAAATGGTAATTGATTAAATGCATCCCCATTCTGTTATCACAAATAAAGTATGCATTTACAAATCTGGTCAAATCTTTAGATAAAAAAAGCCTAAGTAAAGAGAGTATCATGTGTAATTGATTACTACTATGAAATGAATCGACCTTGTTCGAAGAGTTTGAATTACTAATTTCGATCACAAGTAATCGATTCACTTCATATGTATCTTTGTATAAAGTCGTTTGACTACATATACAATTGTATCTGCATTTACATATGTCAATCACCAAGCGATATTATTTGTGGTACAGATATCTAAACAAAATTGATATTTAAAAGATATAACCATGCTAATTTTTTCTTACAGAACGATTGAATATTGAAGCAAGTCTTTTTTTAATTGATTTGATAAACCCTTGGTTTGTGTTACCTGATTCATTTGGATTCTCAGATATCATAATTTTATATATAACAACAATCTATTTAAGCCGGATCCGCAAGTACCCCATCTTAAAAAATTAATAAATTTAATTTATCATATCTTCACGATACTTCTTCTGCATATTTTCCATATTCTACATATTCTCCTTCGTATATCGATAAGATTTAATAATGATTAAACGACAGCAGTATTTTAACAACTCAAATACCTTTTCTTTCTAAAAAATTAATAAATGAAGTACCAACAGCCGAGCGCCTGTGTTATCCGTATTAGCAACGATATATCCAGACCGTGTAACCTCCATTTAGTCAAAAGTTATCTCAGGCTCCGTTCAAATAGCTTCATATTTGTTTATACAATCTAAAGAGGGCTTGTTGCAAAATGATTATTAAATTATCTTTACGAATTAAATTAGACCGCAGTCGAAATTCTCTCGGTAACAGATCACCTCAAGCTCGTATTGTTTTGTTAGCAAAAAAATCTTAATAACAGAACAGATCATTTATCTTTGAGAAGTTAGATTGATGTAAAAGAAGATCCTCATTAAAGGAAAAGTTTAGCCGTTACTATAGAATGATCTTTATTTGGATGTTTCTAAAAAAACAACCTTAATAAAAGAAAATATTTTCTATTTAAAACTACTCTAAGATACTCATATTCTATTTTGAAATACCATATATATATTGAATTGTAATAGTAAAATTTACAGACATGAATACAAGTAAAACATTACTATTATCGACAGCAGTAATACTTGCATTTGCTTTGGTCTTGGCTCCGTTAGCTGCAGCTGATGATGCATTTGCTGGAAAGAAAAAAGTAAATAAGGCAAAACAAAGTATCAGTCAATCACAATCATCAAGTCAAAACAGCCAAGTAGTTTCTGGCGGCAGTTCCATAGCTTCTGGAAACAACATCAACTTACAGTTCCAATCAAACTCTGGTAACAACGCTTTAGCACAATCAAACAACTAACTATAAGTATACACCATACAATATATTTTTTTATTTAATACCCCCATAAGCTAATTGAATGCTTTAAGATAATAGTAATCACATATAATATGAAGTATTTTACAATTTCGTTTGCTATTTTTTACTCTACCGAATCAATATTCGACATAGATTTATCACATAACCGTGTCGATACAATTTTGATTCCGAAAGGTCTTGGAGGCAATACAGCCATCTCCCACTTACAAGAAAATCCTTGCACATGATGTCTCAAATATTAAATTTGTAGCTATGATTGTTAATCATCACAAATAAACCATTGATGTTAATCTAGTATTCTATCGCGTAAACAAACAGTAGTCCGTCAAACACATTAGAAATTTGACTTTTATTGTTTTTTTTTTGGTAATAAAATAGGTTTATTTAAATGAAAGTTGAAAATTGGGTGACATTAAAAATCATCCTCTTTTTCAATTTCCTATTAGCCAATTGATTTTTTAGTACCGCCATGTCTACCCATTCAACAACTTCCAGATTTTCCAGATGTGTATTGGATTGATGGTAAAGCCATTGGGCATCAAGCAAGGGATTTGGTAGTTTTTCGCTTGACAACAATGCTTCCTATTAGATGCATTATTAGGTTTGCCTAACAAATATTTAAACAATTCTCTAATTCTCTATCAATAAAACAAGACACAACGATAACGAAATAATAACTAGCGACTTTGAATAAACTATTATCTTCATAAATTTAAATATATATATCTTGATAATACATTGTAATGGCAAAATGTCCCTATTGCAAAGAAATGATCAATTTAAGTCAGCTTATAACAGAAGAGTTTGAAGACGGAGACTTGTTGTTTAAGTTTTTGGGTTTGAGTTGTCCTAACTGCCAAGTGTTATTAAAGATACAAAAAATTGATTAATTTCTGATAACGTATTTGCATTTTTGATACTGTAATAACCCTTTCTTAATTTACTTGTAGAATAGATATAAAGGGGTAAGAGAGGAAAGGAAAGGAAAGGAAAGAGAAGAAAAAATAGTAGCAAACAAAGTGCTAATATTTGTAGTTAATCTATATATCAAATTGATGAGATTGCTAGCCACATTTTTTAGGTTTATGAAAATTCGGTTGCTTCAAGCCTTCAAATAACAAATAAATGGTTTAAAGTTATTTTAAAAAATGTTTGTCAAACAATATTACTAAATCAAAATACTTTATTATTTTAGATATAGTGGGCTTGGACGTATCTCATTTAGACTCACAATCCCAAAAATATCAAAATATTTCCAGTTTAATTGAATCTGTTGAATCTGCCGGAGGTGGGAGAGGAGGAAGAGGAGGAGAATATGGTTACATGAAACCAGTTTTTCCTTCAGTAACATGTACGGTACAATCAAGCCTAACCACAGGCAAATACCCTTCCGAACATGGAATAATATCTAATGGTATGTTCGATAGAGAGAATCTTCAAACAATGTTTTGGGAGCAATCCACACATCTGGTTCAATCTAAAAAGGCATGGGATGTAATAAAACAACATAATATAGATTTAAAAACTGCAATGCTGTTTTGGCAAAACTCTTTGTATACAAATAATGACTTTGTTATCTCACCTCGTCCGATTCATCTAGAAAATGGCCAGATGGACCTGTGGTGTTATTCTAAACCAGTAAACTTTTACGAAGACGTAATCAAAAGTTTAGGTGAATTTAATTTAATGAACTATTGGGGACCATTTGCTTCTATAAAATCATCAGAATGGATTACAAGTGCAGTTCAATATACAATAAAAAAGAAGAGGCCAAATCTGCTTTATGCTTACTTTCCGCAAATAGATTACACCGCTCAAAAACATGGTAAAAGCAGTTCCCAGGTACAAGATGACCTACAAAAGATAGATAGTTTTGTGGGCTCCATCATTTCAACTGTCAAAGAGTCAGGGATATTCGACCAAACCCAATTTGTATTACTCTCCGAATATGGATTCAATGATGTAAGCAAGGCGATTTCTATTAACAGGATTCTTAGGGATAAAGGGCTACTACAAGTCAGAACCATTAAAGATAAAGAGTACATTGATTATGAGTATAGTGAGGCTTTTGCCATGGTAGATCACCAAATTGCTCATATTTATTTAAATAATTCTGGTAAGTCGAAAATTGATACAATAAAAAAGGCTATAGAAGAAATAACTGGTATAGAAAGTGTTTGCGGTGAAACAGAAAAGAAAAATTTACATATAAATCATCAAAGAAGCGGAGACTTGATTGCCATAGCCGACAAGGATAAATGGTTCAGCTATTATTGGTGGTATGATGAAATAATGAAAGATTTTGCTGATAGTGATGCAGACGCCAAATCCTTAAGCGACAAAGCGCCGACATTTACCAAAACAGTGGACATTCACAGAAAGCCAGGTTATGATCCGCTGGAACTTTTCATAGACCCAGAAAGGAAATGCATCTCAACTAATACTAGCTTGATAAAGGGTTCTCATGGAAGACCGTTTAACACCGACACTGGTGAGGGACTGTCCGCTTTTGTGTCTAATAAAAAAGTAGAGAATATTTCAAAAGAAACGTTCAATGGTCATTCATTAATTGATTGCATAGATATCTTTAAATTAGTAACAAAAAATTTCACTTAAATGAATTTTCACAAACTTATTAAGGCGTTGTAAGATGGTCTTTTCGTATGCAATAACTTTATCATCTTTTTTAAAATTGGGCGAAAAATTTGAGACAACTTTAGAGAATCTAAATGAAATGGGCATATCCAATTTAGAAATGTATGGGGAACCTGAAGAAATTAATTCATCTTATTTCAAAGATATTTTCTCTGTACATCGAATGCGAATTACAGGTATAACAGGCATGTGGGGTAAATCTAGTCGCAATGGATGGAAAAGGAGGTTACTAAGCAAAGATCCTGGATTAGTGAAATACTCTGAAGATTATGTAATCAGCTGCATAAAGCTTTGTGACTACTTTGGAGGAGATAAAATTAATATTTGTCTTTTTTCTGATCCTATAAATCTTTTTGATGTTACACATAGTAACGTAATTTTGGATGAAAAAATCAAATTAATTGAAAAGTGTGTACCAGTATTAAACAATCTTTCTTCTATTGCAAGAGATCATAATATTGACCTAATTATTGAACCACTAAACCGTTACTCTACACCATACTGCTGCAATCTTGAAGACGCATCAATTTTACTAAATAATTGCCCCCAGCTACAATTAATGCTAGATACCTTCCATATGAATATTGAGGAAGATTCATTTAGTCATACCATAATGAAAGCAAAAGATTGGTTAGTTCATATGCATTTTGCAGATAATAATAGAAAAATGCCAGGTGAAGGTCATATTGATTTTAGAACCATAATTATAGCGCTAAAGAAAATATCATTTACTGGATTTATCAGCTTTGAGCCAATTATTTCATTCATTAACTACCAAAAGAAAATTAAGTATGGATTAGACTTTATAAAAAACTTGGATTCAAAGTATTAATCTCAAATTATTCGTCATTGTTAGAAAATTTAAATTATTATCCCATCCCATATCGTCAAGATTTATTAACAAAGACAATCCCATAAATTGGAGACACGATGAATGAAGCATATGTATTATTGAATGTGAATTATAAAATGCAAAGTAGTATAATTGATCAAGTTAAAAAATTATCGACTGTAAAAGCGGTCAAGTCAGTTTATGGCATTTATGATCTGTTGGTTGTGCTCGAATCGGATAATCTTCAGAAAATTAAAGGTGAGATCGACAATAATTTTCATACAATCGAAGGTATAGAGAATCTAACGACTCTCATTTCTGTCGACTAACATAATTAATGTTTAATGTATATATGAGTATAAAGGACTGAGATATATTTTGAGTATCGAAGAATATGAAGTAATTATAGTTGGAGCAGGACCATCAGGACTCTCCGCAGGCATCTTTGTTTCAAGACAGAGGGCAAAATGTATGCTCATTTCTAAAGATTTGGGAGGGCAATTAAATTTAATTCCTAAACTTGAAAACTATCCAGGTACTATAATGTCAAGCGGACCATTGCTTGCAAAGACTTTGGAAAATCAATATCTGACGTTTAATGGCGAAATGACCTATGACACAGTAGAAAAGGTTGAAGAAATTGAAGGTACTACAGATTTAAGAGTTAAAACAGTCAGAGCAGAATATCGTACTAAGGCTTTGGTGTTGGCACCTGGAAAAGTACCTAATAACCTAGGAGTTGAAAATGAGATTCAGTTTCAAAATAAAGGAGTACATTATTGTACTAAATGTGACGCGCCTTTTTATCAAGGTAGAACGACGGCGACCGTTGGTGTCGGCGGCTATTTGCTTGAATCCGGAATTTTGCTCTCAAGAATGGCTTCAAAAGTATATTTGATTTATCGAGGGGGTCAACTTGGTGGAGATAGAGAAATGATAGAATCTATAAAAAGAAAAAATAATGTAGAACTTGTTCCGAATAGTTCGGTTACACTGGTAAAGGGTACTAATTCTTTACAGCAAATTCAAATCAAAGACAATTCTGGAAGAGAGAAAACAATAGATGTGGATGGATTATTTATAGAGATGGGTTCTAAAATAAACCTAGATTTTGTCAAACATTTAATAAAGATTAATACCAAGGGTGAAATCGAAGTTACCGAAGGTGGAAAAACTACTCATCCAGCAATATTTGCAGCAGGAGATGCTACAAATATTCCTTATAAACAAATCGTTGCTGCTTGTGGGGATGGGGCAGCTGCAGGCTTATCGGCATTTAACTATATTGAAAAATCAAAGGGAAAGCCCGGCATAAGATCAGACTGGAAAAAAACAATTGGCGATACCATATTTCATTATTAATATACTTATTTTTACAAGATAGATAAAAGGTAACTGTATATTAAAAGGCTATAAAGTCTTGTGCAACTTTTTTTTAATTCAAGTCCATAAATAGATTATATAGATTAGTTTTTATTATATTTAGAAAGGTTAACACGGTAAAATTTTCTAAACGATTCAACATTTTTGTTATATTCATCGAAAATTATGAAAACGTTAAATTTGAGAAATTCTTCAATACTGTTTGATTTGATGGCTTTTGATTCAAACAAATCATTTACTATAGTTTTTAACTTTGCTATCTCTTCATCTTCTAGTCTGACCTCAATTTTTGAAATATCTGGCAATCCTCTTGTTATAATAGTTGTAAGAGTATTTATCTTAGACCCGGTATTAAATATGCACAATATTCACAATTATTGTAGGTCTTTTGGTGCAGTGATACTAACAATATTTTAGATAATATCATTGTATAGGAATAATAAATTCAGCCACTTTTCAAAGCAGACAAATTTTAGATAAAATGATACCTTATGGTTCAATCTATTGTTATATTCGTACTAAAGAATCTAATACGACAAGTCGACCATGATTTTTTATTGAATATTCTTAAAGTACTAATACTTAGATAAATTATACGGCTCATTTGGGTAGCGATTTTTTACTGCAAGATTCTTCAAATTTGATATAAATTATAACACGTAAATCCTAGTAGTCTATGACTAGTACTAAAAGTTTTTCTACAAAGAACGCAACTATACTAATAGTAGCAGTATTTTCCCTAGCGATTTCAATTGGGTTAAGTCAAATTTCGTCAGCATTAGCACAAACAAACATGGTGAATTGCAGCACTGAAGTCGACGACGAATCTAACGATAGCGAAGTGAATAATGCAAGATCTTGTGACGACGAAGCAGAAAAAGAAGATGAAAGTAATGAATCAAATTCATCTCAAGCTTCTTCTATCTCTTCCTCCACCTCCTCTTCAAATAATGATGATGACGAAGATGAACAGAGTGAACGCAATGATAATGTCACAACAAAACCACAAGATGTCGTTAGCAGCGGTCCTGCATCTGCTTCGCCGGAAGACAATATCATAAAGCCGATCAACTTAAACAAAGGGTTAGTTTCAGACAAACCACTCAAGACAAACAATATGAATAACATGAATAACAATAACAATCACGATGAAGAAATAGATGCTATAAAAGTTATAGAGGACGAATTTGAATTCAAAAAACAAATGGATAAAACTTCGGATGTCTCAGAAATATACAAATCCTTTGATTTACCCTACACAGCATTATACAAGAATCCATAACCCTGAAATTTTTTTTAAGATATTAACAAAATAATTATTTTATTTATTTATTAATGTGATCCTCTGGTAGAGAAACTTTTCCAATAACTTTATTATTAGAGTATTGTAACCGTATATTAGTAAATATGTAAATAATCGCTAAAGGTCAAATCATTATGATGCATAAATCAATCAATCTAGAGTTGTAAGGAAAAGATAACTCGAGTTATTCTACCTTACTGTGTGTATTAGATCTGTCAATTTTCTTTTTGGTTTTGGCATGAGCATTTTTTTTGGATATCCGATACAAAGAATTGAAGAGGGCTGGAGATCAGTACTTATTATACTTTTAACCTTATTCTCGTCTATCATTCCTATCCAGATAGAACTTAGGCCCAAAGCATGAGCGGCTAGTTGTGCATATCCAGCTGCCAAAGTTGCATCTTGAACTGAAAATTTGTGCAAGATTTGGGGATTAAAATTTAATTTAATTCTCTCGGGGTTCATACAAAACACGAGGACCAGGGGTGCTCGCACATATGGCTGGTTATT
Organism: Candidatus Nitrosocosmicus sp.; assembly: GCA_031177355.1. Classification (GTDB taxonomy): domain Archaea; phylum Thermoproteota; class Nitrososphaeria; order Nitrososphaerales; family Nitrososphaeraceae; genus Nitrosocosmicus. The sequence continues at coordinate 19,080 of JAPSGR010000005.1, forward strand.
TGCTGCTTTGACAAGCTCTAGTTTTATTTGGTCGTTAACGATGTGATACACCTCAAATCCTTGAAAACCCCCCGCAGTAGGGGCTGTATCGGCCGCAGCAAATATGATATCAATTTTCCAACTCTCTATATCTTTTTCTTCAAATCTTCTTTGAGACCTTCTATTGAGCATGATGTTAAAGATATTGCTGTTTAGAACATCATCTATTTCCGTTTTATCTTGTTGAGTTTGTTCTTTTGGATAAACCTTTGGTAGTATGTCAGCAGGAAACATGCTCTCTAAGACTTTATTATCTTCCAATATGAATAGGATTGTTATTCTCATAGAAAAGGATTCTATTTCCCCTCACAGAACAAAAAATAATAAAGACGAGATTTTGTATAACTGACAAATAACATAAATTATATTTTTTTATCTCTGAATGTTATAAGTGCGCATTTTAGCATGGTGGTTTTCTCATTATACAAATTTCAGCCCTTATTATCTTGGAATGAATCCCTTGTACTTTTCTCTATTTCTGTCCTTTAAATAAAAAATTATACCAATGATTAAAGTTACAACAGCAGAGATAAATGAAATCACTCCTATTACTAATCCTCCAAAAATGCTAAAGTCGATTTCCCCATTTTCCTTTAAGAAAGGTAGATTTCCAAAGAATAGATACAAAGAGGCTGATTCAGTACGGTCTAAATTAGTTACTGAAAGTTGATAAATGCCCGTTGTATCAGGTCTAATAGTTGAAAAATACGTCTTTTGAAATGTGGAATTGGAGACAATATTGTCATTTGGATCCAAAACTAATTCCTTTAAAAGGATTTGATCATTATCGATAGAGTCTATGGTAACTGTCAATAACTTTGAAGTAGAGTCAATTGTGACAGTGGAATTAAAAGATTCTAATGGGTCAAGTGTAATCTGATTGGTAGATAGACTAGGATTGTTTTGAATGAATATACTGCTAAAGGACATTCCCCATGTAAAAAATATAACAATTGAAAGAATAAACAGTATACCGCTTACAATCAGTACCTTAAGTCCACGCTGCATTCTTTATCTATCTATTTGTATTCCTAAATATAATTTGTCGCAGTCATTAGGTTTGTTGAGACAAGATATGATACTGCTTAACTATCTTATATTTCCGACTAATTTTTGCTTGCTAAATTAATACATTTATTTAATACTTATTGATATCAAAATATTTCACTATATAAAATAAATTTTCAAAATGAATCTTTCGTAAGCGTTATTTAGTTGCCTTATTTGTGTAACACAACATGTTTTGTGTTATTGCCTTTGTTAGGTATTGCCGGATAACAACAGGTATTAGTAAAAAAAGTATACAGATGTTTAACAGTTTCAACAATTTGCAAAAAAATGATCATCCTTTAAATAGTTTAATTTATATTTTTAGATAGTAACCTCTCCAGGTCAAACGGAAGGTGCATGTAGGAATCTGGTAGGAAATTCCATAGTCAACCTACCTTTTTTCTGCTGGTTTGAATTACTGCTAGTTAGGTGTTTTGCACTTTTTTAAATAAAAAATAATTATTAATTTGGATAGATTCATCTTCTTTTTATTTTTGTACATAAAGACCTCATATTTTACTGAAGTATTAACGGACTCAATTATCCATAAATCGATGTAGAGGAAGATAATAGCTATGGAGCGTGTCAATACAAATACACACTTATTCTGTGATTATATACTCTTATCATTGACTTTATTATCTATTGGTCTTGGCTAAAAAAAAATATAGAAAGATTATAATTCATTTAAATCTAAGTTATCAGATGAAGTACCATAAAGGTCCTATTACTATACAGTTAACACTTTATTCAAAATATCCAAATATTATTCTTAACGCTTTTAACACGATCTTATACGTATGCTCTAGTTCTCGTAACTGGTCTACCAACATTCATGCAAATATTGAGCAGGCTCACCGTCGATGTATGTCTTAAGTGAAAACGATTGATTGATAAGGTAACAGATTACAAGGAGATATACCAGTATATTCTGGGACTGGATGATAAAATCAGATTTGTTGGTATCATTAATGACCTGGGTAGACTTGTGTATGGAGGAATGAGGCCTGGAGTACTATCACTTGAAAGTGAAACCGAGTCAATCAAAATTTACATGGAATTTGCACTTATTTCTAAATTACATACCGATTTTGATTCTAAATTGGGGGAAGTTTTATATTCATTAACTGTTAGAAAAAAAATTAAAATGCTTTCTTTTCCAGTTAGCGATCATATTATCAGGTTATCTCTTGAAAAAACCGCTGACCATGAGAAAATAGTCAAAAACATCCTCAGTTTTTTAAAAGCGATAGATCCTGGCAGATATGAATTCTAATCCTTCATTCGGTCCTCATAACTTTGTATAATAGCTTTAATGGCCTTAATTTCTTGTAAGCATTGGTCCCTAAACTCTAAATAAATACCTTCTTTTCTGAGTTGTTCAAGCCAGAGCTCCATTTGTCCAAAGTATGAAATAAAACTGCCTAACTCATTTGAAAAGATGTTATTGTTATTGGGATTTTCTAATCCAGCAAAATAATCCAGAATTGTCAGCTGAAAATACAGCCTGCTTAATCTGAGATCTGCAAAAAATCTTCTATAACTAATGATTCTATCTTCATGAGACTTGGATTTTATTTCAGAGATCTTGGGTAAAACCCTACTCCTCCCCCCAATATTATTCATGTAGATTTTAAATATCGCGAAAAATTAAGTCTTATTATTTGAGTACACAAATTTCGACTACCTAAATAGAAGACAGAATAACTTTTTTTATGATATTTTTTTACTTGGACGTGAATGAGGAATAGGGCTTTGATATAGATATAAAAGATCCTATAACACCGCCTATAACGGAAAGAGGAAGTATAATCATAAAATTATCTAAGAAAATCATCAAATAAATCTTGACAATTAAGTTTTGATATATAAGATACCCGTAAAGTTCTTCATTAAGGATATATGTGTTTAATGGAAAGCATAGTGAATAAGAGAGTAGAGCGAATATTATTCCAAGTATTATTTTTCTGAAAAATTTTGCAGAAGGAAAATTTATTGCTAAATCATTATGTTGGATCTTTTTACTTTTTTTAGAAAACCTTCCAATTCTAAAACTCTTGTTTACTACATAAAAAGCCCCAAAAGGAATCAGATTTAGTATGTAATAACCCCAAAGACCATAAAGAAATGGATTTGACAAGATTTGAGTAAACAAGGTTAACACGATATAAAAAGAACCAATCAGAAAAACCAATATAGATAAATTTGAATATTTTTCAAATACTTTAATAAAATAGGCTGAAAAAAGTATTGGAAAACCTAATCCATAGATGAAAAATGCAAAGTCCGAGGGCGGATTGAAATTATAACTTTGGGTTTCTGAAAATGGAAGTGAAAAAAAATATAACAATCCCGATAAAATCATCAAGAGTATAGAAAGATTCAAAAATAATTGAATTTTAAGTACAATATCTCTCTCTCTTCTCTTCTTTTTGATAACATTTATACTCTCACCATCCAGCTTCCAATTTTTAATGTAACCATTTTTTTCTATATCGTCACCTTGAATTCCAATGTGAGAAGTCATTGGGTGAATGTTATCAAATATTCCAGGTGTTAATTTAAAATTTGTTATTCGTAAATTACCTATTGCTATGAGCAACCAGCCTGTCAGGAGGGTTAAATGTGGAGGACTCAGTAATCCATCTAGGCCAAATTTCAAGTGCCAATAAAAGTCAAACGGTCCCGCAGCTAGTATCAGTATTATACCCGCAAAAATAATAATGTAATTTTTTTTTAGCATCTTTTCAGTATTAAAATTTCTCCTAATGTTGAGAAAAAAAGTGCTTATAATCAAGAGAATTCCAGAGTAAACCAATGAATGAGGGTATGAAAAAAAAGTTTCTGGTTGACTTAAAATATGGAATGTAATATCCCAACTTCCACCAGAAAATGAAAGAATCAGTCCAATTATCATGAGGAGATTCTGATATGCATACATTGAAGCTCCAAGAGCAATCTTTGGCTTTAAAAGAGTACTTTTCATTTTGATCTTCATCCATCCTATACTCTTGAATCCGTAGTTAATAATATAAGCAACCTCAAGTTAAGAAATTACTTCCTCCAAAGTCTTTATCACATTTTCCAAGCCCAAATCAGCAATGTAATTACCCAATCTTGGACCCCTTTCGGAATTTGTCAATATTTGATATAACAACTTGAAGGCCTCTTTTGGTTGTAGACCATTACTTTTTGCATTATTGAATATAATGGATTGTATATTTTGCGCTATTTCATCCTGATTCTGAAACGCCGAATTCTGAACCTCTACATTCTTTCGGGTTTGCTGTACTGATAAAATATTCTTAAAATCTTCTATTATCTTTTGAAGCAACTGCTTTTGTTGTGGACCTAAGCTAAAGGCATCTTTTCTGGTTTTGTGAGAACCTCCGTTTAGATCTAAATTTGACACTTCAGTTGCCCAGTTTATTGCCAATGTAATTTTTTTTAGTAGAACATAATTAGAATTATCTTCTGGTTTTATCAGTCCATACTTTTTCAACCTCTCAAGTATCTGAGTAACGATATCGGTCTTGATGGTCTGATTTTTAAATAAATCGGCTTGTTGCATTAACATTCTATAAGGGATGTGTAATCCAGGATAAATTTTTGGCGGGTTAAGATGATTTATGTATTCATAAATACCATTTATTTTTATCCGTTTGCTTTCGTTCGATTCCTTTATTTTTCCAAAATAAACATCTTCATACAAATCGTATTCATCCATCAATTGGGGTATATCGTCTATGCCAACATGCCTTGTTCCAGATATCCTTTTAAATAACAATAGCAATAGAGACTCAGGCGTTCCGTATTGTAACCACATCTGTGGGGTCAGGACATTTCCAGAGGATTTACTTATTTTTTTACCACCTTTATCTAAAAACATTTCATATTTTGCGTGAAGTGGATGACTATAATTTAGTATTTCTTCTGATATCCAATCATTAATTTTAACTGAGTCCATAATGTCTTTTCCAAATGCTTCAAATCTAATGTCAAAGGCTTGCCACCTAGCTGCAAATTCTACTTTCCAGGCTAATTTACCGTTTCCTGAGTCAATTTTTGCCTGGCCTGAATGACCGCAACCCTTTACAAGTTTTCTTCCTATTGTGTTACCACTGCAAGTATACGTCACTACCTTTTCGATAGGAATATATTCAATCGCATTAGCAACATAGAGTCTGTTGCACTGCTCGCAAATGGGAAAATAAGGCAAGAACTGTGTATATTTTTGCTGTCCAACTGATTCGGAAATCTTGTTGCCGATAAGTTTACTCTTTGAGAGAATATTATGGATCTGATTTGCTAAAATTCCGCTTTTGTAAGTCTCTGTCCCACTCTTAAACACATATTTTACTTTTGAGGCATTTAAACCTTCAAGCAAAAGGTTACTCATATGAGCACCATAAGAATCGTGACAATCGCCAAAAGGATCGGGAATAAATGAAACCGGTTTACAAATATATTCATTCAGCCATTCAGGCATCCCGTAAGGTACTTTTCGAAGTCCATCTAGATCGTCAGAAAATGTAATCAGTTCGGATTTAAATCCGAGGTTTTGTAAGGCTAAGGATATCCCATAAGCTCTAACTGCATCACCCATACTTCCTATATGCGGAATTCCGGAAGCACCTAATCCACTTTCAACTCTAAGGAGACTAGTGGACCTTGCTAATTTTTTTTCTCTTTCAACAATCGTATTTGCAATCTTGTCAATCCAGGTTCCTTTTCCAATAGTATCTTCAATGGTTTTGCTCATTTATGCTATCCTATAGTAGTTTTGTTACATATGGACCATTATTAGTATATCCAAATTTTCTATAATACTCTCGTGTCCCTACTGCACTTATTATGGAGATGGCTTTCAAGTTGAATTCTTCTTTACATATTTTTTCAGCTTCAGAAAGCAACGTGCTTCCAAGTCCTTTATGTTGAAATTCGATGCTATTAGTATTAGTAGAATTTGTAGCAGTAGCAGTTCCAGACCTGACCTCATTATTACTGAAAGGGCCAAAATCCGTATAGGCTAATTTACCAAGTTCAATAGTGCTATTAGACAAAGTGCCTTCTTTTTGTTTTCTAATGCTCGTTTTTACATTCTCGTTAACATTTCTGAAAGTATTATAAGTATTTACAATTTTAGCAACTTGTCCGTAAACATGAAGCTCCCTTACTATGGCCGCATAGCGTGGTTTTTCATTTGATATTTTATCCCTATTTGTAAAACTACCACTAGAGTTAACCGAATCTACACACAACTCGGTTCTTAAAGGTGCAGGCATAAGTCTAAGCCTCAGGAATCCAAAAAGAAGATTCTTTTTGGTAATTTCAAAAGATAAAAAGATCTCTTTACCTCCAGAAGCATTATAGTCTAATCTTGTTAATTCCATGTCATCCTTGGACACATCGACATGTTGATTGATTAGCCCAATTTCCCTGCATCGGATACATTTACACCTAACTCCTTCCCTTTTCAGTCTGTCTAAGACCAACTGCCTAATGTTTCCCAAATTGGGTCCTGAAATAATATCTTTAGGTTCCACCTCCCTCTGTATTCTCATAATCCTAACCCATGGTGGGATTATTTTTTTTATCTCAACCAAAAGATTAACCAATTCCTCTGTTGAGTAACTTTCATATTTGTTTTTCCTGTATAATTCATATAATCCCGTATTTGGGACGACCAATGTAGGATAAATCTTTAACATGTCTGGCTTTAGCCGGTCATCTTCGAATAACTGCTCCGCATCAGCAATGTCCTTTTCATAGGTAGAGCCTGGAAGTCCGGGCATCATGTGAGCTCCTATTTTGTAACCCGAGTTACGAGCTATATAAAACGCTTCATAAACATCATTTAGATTGTGACCGCGGTTAGTTATCTTGTAAACTTTATCGTCTAAAGACTGAATTCCTAATTCTATGCGAGTTGTCCCTAACTCAAGCATCAGGTTTACATGATCATATTTGCAATAGTCAGGTTTTGTTTCAATTGTATACCCTACGCATCTAATTGACGCTGTCTCATTTTTTCTCTTAGACTGTTGAAGATCTTCTATTAACCTTTTAGTATTAGACATTGACTCTTGTACATTTATCTTTTGTTCTGTGGTTTGGTTTTGGTTTTTATTTTCAACAGATAAAATATCAATATTGCTATTTTTATTGAATTCATCATCAAAAGAATTTAAGGCATCAAAACATTTTTTTGAAAATTCAATTTGATAGTTGATTGGGTAAAATGGAAAGGTTCCTCCGACAATTACTATTTCAGCTTTACTAACCTCATGACCTCGATCCATTAGTTGAATAATTTTAGTTCGCACTTGTTGATAAGCATCATAATTTACCTGCTGGGCAATTTGGTTGAAGGTTCAGTTCCAATATAGCTTAGTGGAGTATTATACTCTTTTCCACCAGGACAATAAATGCACCTGCCGTGCGGACAATCATAAGGCATTGGCATAACTGTGACTACTGCAACTCCAGATTGAGTCTTTACAGGTTTTATTCGCAGCAGTTTTTTATAATGACTATTACTAGGGATAAATTTTATGATGTCACTATATTTAGGTATACTTGGAAGTTTATAATTAGATGACTTTGTTTTTATGATTTTGTCAATTTCCTTTACAGATAGTTGGTTAGAAAATTCATCATATGATAAAATAGTATTAGCTATCTCACGACAAATCGATTCGTATTCTCTATTAAATTTGTATTCATACATGTATCTTCACGCACACCCTCACACAGTGAGATTTCCTAATCAGTTGAACGTAAAGGGCTCAAATATCTCTTCCGGCCTTTTCAGGAGTACTATAAAAAAAATCAAATACTTTTAAATCACAATCACCAAACTAACAAAAGAAAATACAGATACTCGTGCTGCATTTGCAAACAAAAAATCGCAAGAGGTAACTTTGCTATATTACGCTAATCAAGCGTTATGGGGTTTGGTGTTTTGTGTTTACAAATTCTTAAAATTCATAGCCGTTATTGATCTGGTGCTAGGGACTTTTATAATGAATTTGCCTGCTATTTTTGTCTAGTACTATAATTTTATCAAATTTTCTTTCAGCATTTCTTCAGTTTTTACGAAGGTCTCGCCGGTACCATTTCGTTTTATGCTTCCTATAATTTTCCCTCTTGACTTGTGTTGTCTTAAAACAGTCATTACCTCATTGGCCTTATCCTTAGAAACTATTAAACAAAATCCTATACCCATATTGAAAGTTCGATACATTTCTTCGAAGGTAACGTTACCTTCAAGTTGGATTTGCTTAAATATACCTTCAATTAAAGGCATTTTATCAAGCACAAAATCCACTTTTGAATTTAGTCTTTTCAGTTTTGTATATCCTCCCCCGGTAATATGTGCCAAACCATGGATATCTTTATCAAAGATTTCTAAAATCTTTAGGACAATTTTGGTGTAGATAGCAGTAGGCTTTAGCAGTTCCTCCCCAACTGTGGCATTTATTGATTCGACCTTATCATTGATATCATGTTTCTCTAAGAGGATTTTTCTTGCAAGTGTATAACCATTTGAATGTAAGCCGGAACTCTTTAACCCGATAATTACATCTCCCGGTTTAATCTTATCTCCAAACATTAATCTTTTCTTATCTTTGAGATGACCCAGCGTCATACCGGCCAAATCAAAATTAAATCCTATCTTGGGTCCCGTAATAATTTCTGGTAAAATAGCTGTTTCGCCGCCCACGATAGCAATATCTGACATTTTTGCTCCTTTTACCAATCCTTTTGTTATCTCACTTATCAAATCATTACTGGTTTCTTGTAACGCTATATAAGAAAGAAATCCAATGGGCGTTGCACCGACGCATATTGTGTCATTAACATTCATAGCGACACAGTCAATTCCTATAGTGTCGTATTTATTCAAAAGCTGGGCGACCAATATTTTGGAACCAACCCCATCAGTATGTAAAGTCAAGTGGCTGTCGCCTAATTGTATCACACCTGCGTAATGCCCAAATCCAGAAATTACTTTTCCAATTTTAGGTAACTTGTGAGTGCTACTTATGCTTCTTCCAATTAAAGTCTGAATAGACTTTATTTTTTTAACGTCTATTCCTACATCACTATATTTCATATTGACCAATGGATCAACAAATAAATTTTTAATCAGATTTATAAATCAAGGAGATAAGATTTAATCTTCTGAAAGATAAAAAAGAAGATGCCTAAGAATTCGGGGGTTTTCTATAAAGCAGGTTAATATATTCACAACCCATAGGACCGCAATATCTTCCTACATACACTGCTTTTGGCCTGTACAATGCAGGTTTTGGAGCAGCTTCAGCAAATTTCTCTTCAATTATATGAGCATTCCACCCCGCAATTCTTGAAATAGCAAAAATGGGTGTATTAAGATCCATTGGAATTCCTAAGCTATAGTAAAGTGAGGCGCTATAAAGGTCAACGTTAGGATAAATATGGATTTTTTTTGTTTGATACATTATTTTTTTTGTGACAATTTCAACTTTTTCTGTCATGTCAAACCATTTTGTCTCTCTTTCCTTTGAAATAGCCCGCGAAAGTGTAGCAAGTACCTCCGATCGTGGATCAGTTGTTCGATAAACAGCATGACCCATGCCCATAACCCTTTTACCATCGGTTATTCTTTTAGATACCCATTTTTCCACATTATTTATATCACCGATTTCAAGTAACATTTTCATTACTTGGATGTTAGCTCCTCCATGAAGTTCTCCAGACAATGCGCCTACTGCGCCTCCGACGCTAGCATAAATACTCGCACGAGTGGATGCGATCTCTCTAGCTGCAAATGTTGACGCATTAAAGCTGTGTTCTGCATGGAGAATCAAACTTATATCAAAAATTTTAGAAATTTCATGCTTAGGATGTTCTCCTGTAAGCATATATAAGAAATTATGAGCATGTGAATTATCAGTCAAAGGGTCAACAGGTTCTTGCTTGTTTCTAATTCGATCCCATCCTGCTACGATGGTAGGAATCTTTGCTATGAGAGATATTGCCCTTTCTATGTTGGCGTTTTTTCCTTCGTCGGTTCTATCAACATCGTAGTCTGCAAGCTCTAAGATAGATGATTGTAAAATGTCCATTGGATGAGCGGTGACAGGTTTATTTTTCATATTAGTATAAATTGAAACTGGAATCTTTCTTGCTGAAGTCAGCTTCTTGCCAAATTCATCAAGTTGCTCTTTTACTGGAAGATCCCCAAAGAGCAAAAGGTATGCAGTTTCTTCATAGGTAGAGTGGTTAGCAAGATCAAGAATATCATAGCCTCTGTAGATCAATTTCCCATTTTCCCCATCGATAGAGGATATTTTGGTATCAGCTACTTCGATATTCCTTAAACCTATATTGCGTGTGTCCAATGATCTTAATTTTACATATGTTTTCTGGATATTAAAATATTCTATCCATAGATCTATATTATTTTGGATCATATACAGAACCTTTTTTATTATCGTTGTTGATAATGAATCGGAACAAATTTAACGGAATATTACTAAGCGTCTCCAATTTCAATGAATATTAGACGGGTCAGCGGAGAAATTGTCAATTTTATAAAAACTGAAATAACAAATAGAAAATCTGAAGGAGTAGTAATAGGAATTTCTGGAGGAGTAGATTCTGCTGTCCTTGCGTATCTAGCGGTAAAGGCTTTAGGTAATGCAAGGGTTTTTGGACTGCTTTTGTCAGATAAAGATGTCACTCCATCAAATGACATAGATGATGCTCTAGAAGTGTGTGACAGATTAGACATTGAATACAGAAAAATAAACATCGATGACCCTAAACAGGGTTTTCTTCAACTGTTAGATCAAACAGAGAATAAAATTATCAAAGGAAATTTGGTAGCAAGAATAAGAATGTGCTTTTTGTATTATTACGCAGGGCTAAAAAATAGATTGGTATTAGGTTCATCTAACAAAACTGAGCTCAACTTAGGTTATTTCACAAAGTATGGAGATGGTGCTGCAGATTTATTGCCTTTAGGCGATTTATACAAAACTCAGATAACTGCTTTGGCAAAATACGTTGAAGTACCACACACTATTGTTGAAAAAAAAAGTAGTGCTAGATTGTGGGCAGACCAGATCACAGAAGTAGAGTTAGGGCTGCCTTTCAATCAACTCGACAAGATTATAGATAAAATAATAAATACCCAAAATTTTGAAAGTGCAGACGCAGAAATGTTATCTGATTTGCTAGACATAAATAAAGAATCTATTCAAAAAATCCAGAACCTAATAAGTGCAAATAGACATAAATTGTCATTTCCACCTATTTGTAAAGTAACTATAGGAATATAGTATAAATTGGATTTAAAAGTGGATGAACATATCACTTTTAAATAGGGTTACAATTTTCCTTTTATTATGGTCCTTGGGAAAGAAATACGTCTTAACCGCATTCTTAAGAAAGGCAAAATGTTGTGCATCCCATTAGATCATGGGATAAGTAGTGGACCCATAGAAGGCATAAAAAACATTGCTAAATTGATCGATCAAACTCAAGATTCTGGATTGACTTGTTTTCTTGTCAATAAGGGTATAATCAAATCATTACCTGTAGCTCCAAATATTGGGATTATTGCTCATATGTCAGCGGCTACATCACTTGGTCCTGATCCTAATAATAAAATTTTAATGGGCTCGGTCAAAGAGGCAATTAGGTTAGGAGCGGACGGCGTATCATTGCATATCAATATAGGATCAAAAGAGGAACCTAATATGTTATATAAACTTGGACTTGTTGCAGATGAATGCAATGAATGGAATATCCCGTTAATTGCCATGATGTATCCAAGAGGTGAGAATATCAAGAATCCACATGAACCCTCGGTTGTTGCCCATGCTGCAAGGATTGGTGCAGAAGCTGGAGCAGATATTGTCAAAACTGTTTACACCGGTGAGATGAATTCTTTCAAAGATGTCGTAAAGAGTTGTCCTGTCCCTATCGTTATTGCAGGAGGTCCGAAGTCTAACACTGATACTGAAATATTGCAAATGTGTAAAGATGCCATGAAGGCAGGAGCTATTGGAGTAACCTTTGGAAGAAATATTTTTCAACATAGAGAGCCCAATGAAATAATAAAAGCCCTATATTCTATAATATTTGAGAGGGATTATAATGAAGGAACCAAACATAAAAATGGTAAAAAATCATCTTAGAAGGCAAAAAAAGATCATCATTAGACCATCTATATATTATAATTCTGATTTATCAAAGATACCCGAAAGATTAACCAAAAATGAATTTGACAAGTTCAAAAACCTAATTAGTGATGTTAATGATAAAGTAGATCTCATATACATAAACCCGTCAGATATCACCTCTCATGGTGGAGCCGAGATTTTTGATGGAAAAATTATTTTTAATTCTAAAAATGCAGACTATGTTATATTGGATGATATGACAGATCTTAGTAAAGAAATATCGTCTACATATTCTCGGTCTGCTTCACCTACTAAAAGAGATTCTACGGATCTAAAATATGGGATCTATAAAAAAATCAAAAGCAATGAAGATATTAATCAAATCAAGGAACATTCGGTTCTTCATAATTTATCATTTGTGATTATTGATCTGGACGATTGGAGGATTATTCCTCTTGAGAATATTATTGCCTCACTTCATGGTACCAATATTGAAATTTTTGCTGTCGCTAAATCAATTGACGAAGTTCAAACTCTTTTTACGGTGTTAGAAATTGGGGTAGATGGCGTTGTTATTTCTGCACAAAGTGCAGAGGAGATAGAACAAGTAAGTAATATCATTCACAAATCTGTCTTTGATATAAAGACAGCAATAATAAAAGAAATAATTGATGTTGGCATAGGAGAACGAGTTTGTATAGATACAGTTTCTATGTTAAGTCAAGGTGAAGGTATGCTAGTTGGAAATAAGTCCAATTTTTTATTTTTAGTCCATAATGAATCTATTGGCTCATCGTTTACATCTCCAAGACCCTTCAGAGTTAACGCAGGAGCTGTCCATTGCTATACTATTATTCCAGGCGGAACAACAAATTACCTCTCCGAACTTGAATCTGGTAGTAGGGTGTTTGTAGTTAATGAGGAGGGAGTTGGAAGAATTGTTGTGGTGGGAAGGGCAAAAATTGAATCCAGGCCTCTTAGGTTGTTTAAGGCAGAGATAAATGAAGACGAGCACGGAAGTATAATAGTTCAGAATGCAGAAACAATAAGGTTTTTGAGAGAAGATGGTAGTATCCTTCCGGTTACTCATGCTAAGGTGGGAGATTCGGTTTTGGTGTATTCCAAACCACCTACAGGAAGGCACTTCGGGATGGAAGTCTCTGACGAATTTATCCTTGAGAAGTAGTATTGTTAAATTTTTTTATCAATGTGTTTATATTTTTAGAGTAATAAGATTATGGACTCGCTGCAAAAAAGTGGTCTGTGCTAGTTAGACCTGAATCTATTTATGATAAAATATTATTGGGAAATTGTAACAAATTACTAAAGAATATCCCTGCTAACTCTATTCAGTTGACAGTTACATCTCCTCCATATGGAAATGCAATTGATTACGACTTGCATACAACTAAAAAGAATAATGAATATTACAGAGGTGTTACCAAAGTTACACTCGAAGAATATCTTGATAACATGGTATCAGTTTTCAACGACCAGGTTTTTAGAGTAACAAAAGAGGGAGGATACTGCTGCATCGTAATAGCAAACGAAGTCGTAAATGGGACTTTGATCCCTTTACCGCACCTTCTTTTATCTAAACTAGTAAATCCAATTGGAAATTGGAGTTTACATGAGGAAATAATTTGGCACAAAGTGACTGGAGGTACTAACAGATATGGCTCCTTTGTGATTAATCCATATCCGAAATATTATCGAGCCAATATAATGCACGAATTCATTCTTGTATTACGTAAGGGCGATGTCAAAAGTGGCCGTAACCAGAGAAGAGAAATACTTCCTGCTACTCATGAGGAATGGACAAAAGAAATTGCCAATTCAGTTTGGCATATAGCTCCGGTACCTCCTGGATATATCAATCATCCATGTCCATTTCCCGAGGAAATTCCATACAGATTAATGAAAATTTATTCTTACAATGGAGACATTATTTTGGATCCGTTTAATGGAAGTGGTCAGACAACAAAGGTAGCATATAATTTGGATCGACACTTTCTAGGAATGGACGTCAAGCAAGAGTATGTGGACCTCGCAAAATCTAGAATTACTAGTGAAGAGCTTCATATCAGGCCCGAAGCCCTAATTGCAAATTGGAAAAAGATAACATCTCATGTTGTATAGGGCATACCAATCCTTGAGATTATTTTAAAAAACTCATAGATGGGCTCGTTACCAGTTAGTATGATATAAGCATAGTTTATATCTTTTATTCCCACACATTAGCATTCTAGGGTACATGACGCCTGGGGACATGTTTTTAATTGATCATTTAAAGGAGCTTAGAAATCGGTTCTTAAGAATCATTGTCATTACAATAGCCATTATGGTTGTCTGTACCGTTTTTGGGATTCACTTGATTACAATTAACGACTATTCTTTTTATTTTTTTGTCCCCACTGTTTACAATAATATAGCTAGTCAAGTTACTCTCTTTTTAAGCGAAAATTTGGTACCACCTCAGGTAAATTTAATTCAAACAGCTCCAGGTCAAGCGCTTTTCGCACAGATTTATGTGGCCATTCTAATTGCGATTTCGTGTGCAGTACCGGTTATCGTCAGAGAAATTTTGGCTTTCATCAGTCCTGCCATATCAATAACCAGTAAAAGAAAGGCAGTTATGACCACAATCCTTCCAACTGCGGTGCTTTTTCTTTCTGGTATTATGTTTTCATTTTATTTTACTATACCAATAACTTTGACTTTCCTGTATCAATATGGACAATCGATTGGAATACTAACTTTCTTAAATATATCAGATTTTATCAATTTCGTTCTACAATTTTTTATAGCCTTTGGAATATCATTTCAGCTTCCACTGATAATGTTTTTCCTTTCTTTTGGTGGGATTGTAAGATTAGAGTTTTGGATTAAAAACTTTAAGTATGCATTACTAATAATAATCATCTTTGGAGCAATAATAACGCCGGACGGTAGTGGGATAACTATGTGGTTTATCTCTATTCCTATGATGCTTTTGTACTTGTTAGGAATATTATTAATTAAAATACGAATTAAAAATCCAGATAAAGAGCAATAATAACTATTTATTTGTTTAATCTTCATCTATAAACCAGATTTTGGTTGAATCGCCAAACGAATTATAAAATGCTGATAGTATTTTAATGATAGTGGCAATTAAAAGAAGGATTTGCGTATCAATTCCGATTGTAAATGACCCTCCCAATAACGATGATTTAGATTCAACACTGGCGAATATTGATAGGGCTATTCAAAAGGGCGCGGATCTAATTGAATGTAGATTTGATTTTCTTAAGGACTTTGGACAAATCGATCAGTATCTAAAGATATTGTCAAGGTATAAAGATCAATGTATTTATACATTAAGGTCATTGAGTGATGGAGGAAACTTTAGTAACGATCACCTAAAACGGATTAATATATTAAAAAGGTTAATTGAAGCTAAACCACTTTTTGTAGATATTGAATATGAACTGATCTCTAGCGATGATGAATTTGCAGATTACATAGAATGTAGTAATTCTACAATATTAGTCTCCTGGCATGATTTTGTAAAAACCCCAAATCAAGATGAATTAATATCATTGATTAATAAAATGCGAGTTTTTACTCCTTACTTAAAAATTGTTACCACTGCCATGAATATAGATGATTCAATCAATATACTAAGGCTATATCAATTCGTAGATAATCATGTTAATCTTATCGCATTTGCAATGGGTGGAGCAGGATCGATTAGCAGGATTTTATGCGTTATTACAGGAGACGCACCTTTTACATATGCATCTTTAGAGACACCAATCGCCCCCGGACAGTTATCAATTGACCAAATGATAGCGTTTAAAAAACTATTTGAATCTAAACTTATTTAAAACTGCGGTTAAAACCGAAAATTCGAAGATACCCGATAGAAAGACGCTGGCAAAAGCACTCACTCCTAAATTTCTAAACAGCGAAGTGAAAAAAAGGATAGCAAGAGTCATATGGTGACAGAATATATTGATTTTCTTTAGTCTCTCGAAGCGAATTCGATAAATTGGATTAAATATCGACAAGACTAAGATTGATACGTCCATGAGCATCATTCGAAAAGATTCTTTGTCTCCAAATAAAGCAAGAGATAAAACATCCAAAGCCTTTTGCATTATTGGAAACCCTATTGAGCATTCTTTATCGCCGATTATGCAAAACGCAGCGTTTAGATATATGAATCTTAATTATTCTTATATTGCGTTCAAGGTTACAGATGAAGAACTTGAGGATGCTGTAGAGTCACTGAGGAAAATAAATATTGCAGGGTTTAACGTTACTATTCCACACAAAGTTCAAATTGTAAAATTACTGGACAAGCTTAGTGATGAAGCTATCCTTGCTGGTTCAGTCAACACAGTTAACAATGAGGGCGGCTTATTGATAGGGTATAACACGGATATAGACGGACTAATGCAACCAATTGAAAAACGAATCTCCAATTTTAATGGCATTAAAATACTGATATTAGGAGCAGGCGGTTCTTGCAGAGCTGCTTTGGTTGGTCTGGCAAGAAAAAAAGGTATTGAATCAATAAACATAATCAACAGGAATAAAGATAGGCTCATGGAGGTTTTGATTTTGGGAAAACGTTTGGGATTAAATTGTATTCCTAACGATTATGAAAACAGGGCACGTCTGTCCGAAATCTGCTTAAGTTCTAATTTAATAATAAATACAACTTCAATAGGTCTCCGAGGGGAAAAAAGTCCTATAAAATCGGATTTCATTCACAGTAATACAATCGTTTTTGATATTGTATACAGACCTGTCAATACAGACCTGATTGAGAACGCAAAAAAGGCTGGTTGTAAAATAATATTCGGATATGAAATGCTATTAACTCAAGGGTATAGAGCATTTGAGATTTGGACAGGCTTACAAGCACCAAAAGAAATTATGAAACAGGCTCTAATTGGAACATTTGGAGATCCTAAATAAAATGGCATTATCGGCAACAGCAACAATGTATGGTGCAATATCTATAGTAAATGCAATCGCTACAGGAAAAGGATCTACTTTGGGTATATCATTAAAAGTAACTGTAAAAATTACTTTAGAGCCGGGACATGTAGGCGTATCGAGAAATTTTGTTAATGACAAGCTGGTAAACAGAATAATTCGAACCATTCTACCTAACAGCATAATTAAGAACCACTTCATTTCCATAAGTTTGACATCTGAAATACCTGCAGGATGGGGATTGAAAAGCTCAAGTGCTGTCTCAAATGCAGTATCACTTGCATGCTATAAGTTGCTTAACAACAAAATATATGACAAGGACGTTTTAAACACTGCCGTAAACTCTTCTTTATGGGCCAAAGTGAGCATAACTGGCGCATATGACGACGCATGCGGATGCTATTATGGAGGACTCGTATTAACTGATAACTATTACAAAAGGTTGATCAGGAGAGATCCAGTAAATAAAGATCTTCATGTGATTATTTTTCTCCCGACAGGGGTCGCTAGAGGCGAGGTTAAAAATTTAATTTATCATAAAGAACTTTTTAACCATGCATTTAAGTTGGCTTTAAGGGGTGATTATTGGAAAGCCATGAATATAAACGGAGTTGTTACTAATTCTGTTCTTTATAACAACTATTCTCCAGCCATAAAATCGCTCGAGAATAGTTGTTTAGGAGTGAGCTATTCTGGAAATGGCCCTGCAATAGCGTCTGTAGTTCATAAGGATAATGTTGAGAACCTAAAAAATTCAATTGAAAAACTGCAAGGAAAGGTAATTCATACTAAGGCAAATAATATGAAGTCCAGCGTTGAATAGGAAATCTTTTAGATTTATGCGCAGACTTCTGTCAACTACCTTTTTGGTATCAGGCTTTTTAAAGAAGGCAGCAAAACTAAAATTATGAGGATGTGTTAACGGTAAGTACATATTTTATATTTATAGAAATAAATAGATGACAATGTCTCCATTTCTTCCCTTAAAAAGTGAATATGATCGCGCATAATTTGTAAATTCCTAATACAATTACTTTGAGGATGTTGGCATAAATTTATTATTTGAAGGTACAGTAATTTTTGATATATTACCAAGATTCAATATACAAATTCTCCATTTCAAAATATATGTAAGTGTAAAAGAGTGATTAAAATAGGATCAAAATATTTATTAGGCTGAATATCAAAAAAATATGAAATTGTTTAATCATATGGACATCTTTGATACTAATTTGGTGAATTATTTCTGAACAGTGATATATAATGAAAATAAATGTACAAAAGTCTAATTTGTATGGCGAAATCCATTGTCCTCCAAGTAAGAGCTATACTCATAGGGCTCTAATAACATCTAGCTTGGCCAGTGGTAAATCTCGACTGGGCAATGTATTACTTTCGAGAGATACTAAGGCGACGATCAATTGCTGTAGGATGTTAGGAATAGATGTATGCATTGACGAAACCACAAGTTTGAAGGATTACAAAGCTGATATTACTGTATGTAGTAAAGGTGGTAAATTTGGTTTCTTAACTCCAAATGATGTGTTAATCGCAGATAATTCAGGTACAACAATAAGGTTGTTAACTTCTCTTTGCGCGTTGGTATCCCAAGGTTACAGTGTTCTGACAGGTGACGACAGTTTAAGAAAAAGGCCTATGGGTGACCTTATTAAAGCTCTTAATCAACTTGGTGTAAATTGCTTTTCTACTAATTCAAACTATTTCCCACCTATTATAGTCAAGGGTGGAGGAATCGAAGGAGGGAAAACTCAGATTAATGGTCAGATTTCTAGTCAGTTTATTTCTTCATTGCTGTTATCAGGAGTTTTTTCCCGAAAGGGTGTGAATATCGAAGTTCTTGGAAAACAAGTCTCAAAGCCCTATATAGAATCAACTGTTTATATCATGAAATATTTTGGTGTAGATATTCAAAATGATGTGTATGACTCCGTATATAAGACTTCTGAGAGAAACGATTCAATAATATCCCAGCCCGGTATTTCCCTTGAGAGTCAAGTGACCGAATCATACACTATACCTCCTGATCTTAATTATGACTCCAAGCAATTCGATGTACCTGGAGATTTTTCCACTGCAGCTTTACTAATCTCTGCTGCATTTTTGTCAAAAGGACAAATAACTATTAAAGGTTTGAATTTTGATATGCCTCAAGGCGATATGGAGATTATAGATATTGTAAAATCGATGGGAGGACAAGTATCAACAGACAGAATTAACGGAACTGTAAGGGTTGAAGGTAATTCTAGCCTATTTGGTGGAGTTTTCAACCTGAGAAAAACACCAGATCTTTTACCCGTCTTATCAATTTTATCTCTTGTGGCAAAAGGGAGAACCAAGATCGAAGGAATATTACACGCTAGATTCAAAGAGACTGATCGTATATCGATTATAGCATCACAATTGGCTAAGTTTGGTGCAACCATAACTGAGAAGAAAGACTCAATAACGATTCAACCACCAGATAAATTAAGGGATACTACCGTTAAATCATTTAATGATCATAGGCTTTTTATGGCTTTTACAATAGCTGGACTGGCAACAGATAATTCAATAATAGATGGTGCAGAATCTGTAGACGTTTCATATCCTCATTTCGTAAAAGACCTGAAAGCTTTAGGTGCAGATATCAAAATTTGAAAATGTAGATTATAACAGTTTCCCCCCTTCTAATAGTAATATCACACATATGTACTTTTAAGAATAATAATATAACAGAGTCACGACAAAGTTTTTGATCATGCCACCTAACATCCTTGGAAGCAACTTCACATTACAAAGTTTCGGAGAAAGTCATGGCAAGTGTATTGGGGCTGTAATTGACGGATGCCCAGCTGGATTGATGTTATCTGAAGAAGATATCCAACCAATGCTCGATCTTAGAAAACCTGGTCAGTCTGTTATTACGACCCAGAGAAAAGAGACTGATGTGGTTAATATATTGTCCGGTGTTTTTCAGGGCTACACAACTGGCGCCCCCATTTGCATGATGATATGGAATACCGACACAGATTCAAAATCTTATGAAGAGTTTAAAGTAAAACCTAGGCCAGGTCATGCAGATTATACAGGGTTTCTGAAGTATGGCGGATTCAATGACCATAGAGGTAGTGGTCGATTTTCTGGCAGGTTGACCGCTACATTAGTCATGGGTGGTGCAATAGCATTAAAAATTTTAAACAAATATCTCAATATTGAAGTAGCTAGTTATACAAAATCAATAGGCAAGATAGAATTAGACACCAAACACATCCCCTTTGATATGCTCATGACAGAGCGATACACAAACGACACACGATGTCCTGATGCAAATGTATCTGCAAAGATGCGAGAGGAGATATTAAATGCTAGGCGAGATGGCGATTCGCTAGGAGGTGTAATTGAGTGTGTTGTTCAAGGAGTTCCAGCAGGATTGGGTGAACCAATATTTGAATCGATAGAATCGGAAATATCAAGAGGATTATTCAGTATCCCGGCAGTAAAAGGAGTGGAATTCGGAAGCGGCTTTAGAGGTTCAGAATTGAGAGGCTCAATTAACAACGATTCATTTCTAATAAATAAAGAAAATGATACCATTGTTACGAAATCCAATAATTCAGGTGGAATATTAGGTGGGATTACCGATGGCATGCCATTAGTATTCCGTGTTGCTTTTAAGCCTGCCGCGTCTATTCCGAAACCGCAAAAAACCGTAGATCTGAAAACAATGACCGAGTCTGATCTTATTGTAACTGGAAGACATGACCCATGTGTGGTTCCGCGAGCCCCGCCCGTAGTTGATAGTGTCGTAGGTATTATCTTATTAGATAACTGCATGAAATCAAACTTAGTTCCGCGAGTTTTAAAATAGGAGTGTGAAGAGGAACTTGTCTATCGAAGAAGTCAATCAACTGAGAAATGAGATGAAACAGGTTACAAATGAAATATTGACATTGATAAGCCACAGAATGGAGATTGCGCGGAAAATAGGAGAGATTAAAAATTCATTAGACATTGCAATTGTAGATGATAAAGCAGAGTTAAGCGTAAAGAACCATGTTTTGGATAATTCAAAAAATTTTAAACTTGATCCGGAATTCATGGGAAGAGTAGTCAACCTGCTCATATCCGAAGCTATTAAAATTCAGAACGTTGAAAGAATGAAAAAATTAAATGAAAGAGTAAAGGATTGTGAATGGTCTAACCAAGATCAAAATTCACGAAACGATATAGGTACTTATAAAAGTTCTACAGTAACAAAACGGGAGATTAAATCTCATCTAGATGTCTTTAACGTTGCCAAACAACTAGAAGCTGAAGGAAAGAGTATTATACATATGGAGGTAGGAGAGCCAGATTTTCTTCCACCCAAACAAGTTAGAGAAGAATTAAAGCAAATATATGATAAGCGGAAGTTTCATTATACTCAGACTTCCGGATTATCAGAATTACGTGAAAGACTCTCAAAGTATATAGACAATTTTATTGGAGAAAATAGTAACACTATTAACAGAGCAACAAATCCAGAGGATATCATAGTAACGCCAGGTGGTAGGTTCGGCATTTTTGGCATTTTTTCGTCATTATTAAGACCAGGTGATGAGATAATAGTAATAGAGCCAGCTTGGCCGGCATGTCAGGATTGTGCCAATTACCTTGGTGTAAAAACCAGAATAGTAAAGTCTAATTTAGACACATTGTGGGAGCCTAACATTGAGGAGATAGAAAATCAAATAAATATTAATACAAAGATTATTTGCCTTAATTACCCAAATAATCCCACTGGGAAAATCCTTTCAAAGGATACTCTACAAAAGATAGTATCATTAGCTTCAAAGTCGAACTTGTACCTTTTAAGCGATGAGGTTTATTCACATTACACTTATGAACCATTTGAGAGTATCATCAACTTTGATTATCAAAAAGCGATATTAATTAATTCTTTCTCCAAAACCTTTGCCATGACAGGGTTTAGGATAGGATTTGCATATTCATTGGATAAAAATATTATAGAGAAATTAAAAGAAGTTCAAGCCCTAGCGATTACGTCTGTAGCAGAGCCGATGCAGCATTGTGCCTCAATTGCACTTCAATCAGATCCCAAAACGTATCGCAGTATTATGAAAAAGCGAATAGATACTGTATGTGAAGGATTATCTAAACTCCCTTTCGATTATGTAGTTCCTGACGGGGGCATGTATGTGTTTGCAAGAATAGATAAAAGTCTTAACACTACTGATCTAAAATTAGTCGAAAGATTACTGGCCAATGGAGTTGCTGTTGCGCCTGGTCGCGGATTTGGTTTGGATTATTCCAATTTTATACGCTTCTCCACTTGCATCGAAGTAGAAAAAATTAATAAAGCTCTCGAAGTGATTAGAAGAACTATTGATATAAATTGATAACCTGGAAACTAAATAGCATAGCACATTACTAAATTACTGTGGTGTAAATGGCTAACGTTCTAATAATTGGTGCTGGAGGAAGGATGGGAAATTGGTTTTATCGCTATCTTCTTTATAGGAGAAACCAGGACGATGATCTTTTGCAAAATATTCAAATCAATAGCAAGAAAGGTAAGAATAAAATGTGTATAAACAAATTATTCCTTGTCGATAGTAAGAAATTAGAGAACATTACCGAACAGGGTGTGTATACCTCGAACCGAATAACCGACTTTGTCAATGAATCTAACATAATTATTTTCTGTACTCCAACAGAAGTAACTATGAACTTAATAAGTAAATTATTTAAACTATTCAAAGCAGGTACTACGATAATCGAAGTATCATCAATAAAGAATCAAATTTACGAAAAATTAGAAAAATATTCTCGCCTTAGAACGGAGATTCAATTCTTGTCCATCCACCCGATGTTTGGGCCGGGCGCCTTAGTATCTTCAACTAATAATATCATTCTTCATGTACTCATGAATAGCCGTTATAAACCACGAGAAACTAAGTTAGTGAAAGCAATATTTCCAAACTTTAAAATAATTGAACTGGATGGGCCAGCAAATCATGATAAATTGGTATCATTGATGATAAGCTTAATTTACTTTATTAACTTAATTTTCTCAAAGATGTTACTTGAGACAGTAAAAGAGTTAGATCTCAAAAGTAACGACACAAAGTTGAAATTCATAAAACAGATATCGGGGAGCTCGTATAAACTTCAATCGCTATTAAGTGAAAGTATTTTAACTGATGATATCTCGCTTTTTATTGGCTTATTCTTAAGCAGTCCAATATCCAAACAAATCATAAAAAAATATGGTAGGTTATATAATGAATTAGCTACAAAATTAGAGAAAAGAAATAGGTCTTTTCTCGAGGATTATATATTGATGACTAAGAAAGAAATTACAGCACAAATTAATATAGAATCGTCGTATGAGAGCTTGTATAAATTTCTCAATAGTTGATTTTCTGGTATTTTCTGATATAAGAAACAATAAGAACATATATGAATTTAAATTCCTCTAAACTTATGGCTATAAGAAAATGGTTAGATAACCAAGTGTCATTGGAACCGCTAAGAGATTTAAAAATTGCGGTAATAGGTTATGGTATTCAGGGGGCTGCTCAAGCTTCAAATATAAAGGATTCAGGGCTTACAGTATCAGTGGGCTTAAGGCCAAACGGCCCGACCTGGGAAAAAGCCGTATCAGAAGGTCATCGCGTTTTAAAGGTCGATGAAGCGGTAGCTGAATCAGATTTAATCCATATCTTGATACCAGATATGGAACAAGAAAACACATATAGAAACAATATCGCCCCTTATCTGACTGAAAATAAAGCAATTAGTTTCTCTCATGGAGCAGCTATACACTGGAAATGGATCGAACCCCCAAATAACATCGATGTGATAATGGTAGCACCAAAAGGTCCAGGGCAGAGGGTCAGAGAATTATTTCTAGATGGATTTGGAACTCCATCTTTAGTCGCTGTATACCAGGATTATACAAACAAGGCATGGCAAAAGGTATTGGCTTTGGCTAAAGCAATAGGTAGTACCAGACCCGGGGTCTTAGAAACTAATTTCAAAGAAGAAGTTGAAACAGACTGGTTTGGAGAACAAGTAGATCTTTGTGGAGGAGTGCACCAAATGATTATGAAATCCTTTGAAACACTGGTGGAGGCTGGATATCAACCAGAAATTGCATATTTTGAATGTCTTCACGAACTAAAACTAATTGTAGATTTGATCCAGAAATATGGAATTATAGGCATGTATAATAGAGTAAGTGAAACTGCAAGGTACGGTGGCTTAACACGGGGTAAAAGAGTAATTGATAATAGTTCAAAGTCAAAAATGAAAGAAGTTTTAGATGAAATTCAGTCGGGACATTTTGCTAATGAATGGGTAAGCAATTACAAGAAGAATAGAAAAGGTGCCTTTGAAACCATGTTATCGGAATTAGAAAATCATCCTATCGAACAGGTCGGTAAAGATTTAAGGAAAATGATGTGGCCCAAGGAAAATGTAATTTAGGTAAAGGCCAATCATCATAATCTCTGTAACTGTTTATTTTTTTACATTTTTTGTTATATGCTCTATTATCACATCGAGCGAGGTGCCTGGACCAAAATTTCCGGTTACTCCAAATTTTTCTAATTCATCCTTGTCAGACTCTGGTATTACGCCTCCCCCAACTAAAAGGATATCGTCAACGTTCTTTTCTTTTAAAAGCCTAGACACTTTCGGAAAAAGTGTCAGATGAGCTCCATTTAATAAGCTCATAGCGATTACATTGACATCCTCTTCGATAGCCATTTTAACTACTTGTTCTGGAGTACAAAATAAGCCAGAATAAATAACTTCCATACCCGCATCCCTCAATGCTCTACATATAACGAGTGCACCTCGGTCGTGACCATCCAATCCTAGTTTGGTAACAAGGATTCTAATTTTCTTTGCCTGAGATTGCATAGATTTATCTTCATTTTCCTTGTCGTTGGTCAATATAGCAGCCATATTCTACATTATTATATATTAAGGGATTAAAATATTTTGTACTCAAAATAATTAAAAAATGTCTAGATGAAACTCCGGATAATTTTCGTCTTTTTCTAGAAGTACCAATGACCAAAAAAATTCTCTTAGATTTTATATTAAAAATACAACAATCATGATTGAAAGGTTAGCAATACTTTAATGTTCATTAAACATATCAAATATATCAAAAATAAATGAAATTATCTAATAATCTTGAAAAACCTCATGTTCAAGGTCATATAAGTTCTCAATATTCCGAAACTAGGCAAGCTTTGGTAGAGAGGAAAACAGTTAACAAGTATGAATTAACAGATTTTCTGCTGCGAAGTAATTTAGAAGATTTGATGTGTCTTTCTGCTCAATTAAGAAATGCTTCAAACCCAAGATTTATCAGTTATTCTAGAAAAGTTTTCATTAACCTCATTAATCTTTGCAAGGATACTTGTTCATACTGCACCTATAAGAAAGAACCCGATGACCGATATGCGGTGATGCTTACACCATCACAGGTGCTTGCACTCGCTGAGGCAGGCAAACGATTAGGTTGTACAGAAGCGCTCATTGTCACTGGAGAAAGGCCCGAAACAAAGTATCAGCATGTACGTTCTTGGCTAGCTAACTTAGGCTACAAAAACCTCAGTGAGTTAATAGCCGATATAAGCGAGCAGATATTAAAAAAAACGGGTTTGCTACCCCATACAAATGCCGGAAGTCTCGTGAAAACTGAGATGGCCAATCTGAAATCAACCAATGTGAGTCTTGGAATGATGCTTGAAAGTACGAGCAATCGATTAAATGCAGCAGGAGCAGCCCATGAGAAAGCCCCAAGCAAAATACCCAAAATAAGAATCAAGTCCTTGATATCAGCAGGCGAGTTGAATTTTCCTATTACTACGGGATTATTGATCGGAATCGGTGAAACCTTTGAAGAAGTATTAGACTCATTGATAACGATTGATGAAATTAACAAAAAATACGGTCATATACAAGAGGTAATAATGCAAAATTTTCTACCAAAAATAGGTACAGCGATGGCATATTCCCTTTCACCCACTTTTACATATTTTCTACGATGTGTAGCATCTGCAAGAATTATTCTAAAAAATATAAATATCCAAGTACCTCCTAATCTGAGCCCAAATATTTACTCAAAATACATTGATGCAGGAATAAATGATTGGGGAGGCATTTCTCCAGTGACTCCGGATTTTGTAAATCCAGAATGTCCTTGGCCAACGATCAAAGAATTAAAAAAGGCTACATATGATAGTGGTTTTATACTAAGAGCAAGGCTACCATTATATCCGAGCTACATAATCGATCCTTTGCTTAAAAATCGATTTATTCATCCTCGCCTTAAAGGCTATATAGAACCACTTGTAGATAATTACGGTTTGGTCAAAGAGGATTATATTAAGGATGAGTATTGAAAAATTATTCAGAAGTATTGACCCTGTGGTATCTTCAACGTTAAATAAGGTTTTAGACAATAAAGAGATAACAAGAGAAGAAACAATCCAACTATTTGAATCAACAGGATCAAACATTTCTGCAATTTCTATAGTAGCGGATGAATTGAGAAGAAGAAAGAAAGGCGAAATCGTCACTTACATTATAAATCGAAATATCAATTTCACCAACGTATGTATAAAACAATGTGGGTTTTGTGCTTTTAGTAGAGATTTTCGGATGGAAGAAGGATATTTGTTACCTATCGAAGAAGTGGTCAGAAGGGCTAAGGAGGCATGGAAATTAGGCGCTACTGAGGTATGCATACAAGCAGGTCTCCCTCCGAATATGGATGGATTTTTATATGTTGATATATGCAAAGCTATTAAAAAAGAAATTCCTGATATTCATATCCACGCGTTTTCTCCCGAAGAAATTCTGTATGGATCAACACGCTCCAATACACCGATTCGGGACTATTTGAAAATGTTAAAGGAGGCCGGACTGGGTAGTCTACCAGGAACATCTGCAGAAATTTTGGTTAAGGAGATAAGGAACAAAATATCTCCAGGACGAATTAAGGTCGAAGATTGGATTTATATAATTTCAACTGCGCATTCACTGGGTATTCCTACGACATCCACTATAATGTATGGTCATATCGAGACCTATAAGGATATAACGACACATCTTGAAATAATTAGAAACATTCAAAAAAAGACAAAAGGTTTTACTGAATTTGTTCCTCTGAGTTTCGTTCATAATGAGGCTCCTATGTCATCACATCACTTAATTGAGGGCCTACGCAATGGCGCTGATGGTATGGAAATAATGAAAATGCACTCTATATCCAGAATCTTTTTCAACAACGTATTAGACAATCTCCAGGTGTCGTGGGTCAAGGAAGGTCCTAAATTATCTCAGGTATTATTAAATGCAGGTGTTAATGATTTTGGAGGCTGTTTAATAAATGAAAGCATATCTACAGCTGCTGGATCACAGTTTGGTCAATTTATGAGACCTATTGATATGCGGAAATTAATTAGATCTAGTGGTAAGATACCTGCTCAAAGAACATCTAAGTACGATATTATAAAGAAGTTTGAATCTCCTGAAGAAAACGATAAGGAAAGCATACTTGATCGAACCGATCCTGAAACCTTTGGGTCGTATAACAAACTTATCAAACTTCATGAATATAGATATAATAGAAAACGGTGATTGTCAGACACATAGAGAAATCATATAAGCATAATCCATTAGATAAGATGTTACAAAAATTTTTATATCCTCTTTCTAAACATTAAATAAAATTTGGATTTGGATAAAAATAACGATGAATTTAGAAATGATATCTTAAAGGGATTAAGTAATCCTGATCAAAAATTTACTCCTTCAAAATATCTTTATGACACTCAAGGTTCTCAATTATTTGAACTCATTACAGAACAGCCTGAATACTATCCCACCAACACAGAACTACGTATTTTAGAACAAAAAGCAAGGCCATTAATTAATAGCATCTCTAAGGATATAGTATTAATAGAATTAGGAAGTGGAAGCTCAAAAAAAACTAGGTATTTATTTGATGAAATACTGAAAAGACAACCAAAGCTTTTTTACTTCCCAATCGATATATCCATAACTTTTTTGGGTAATATAGTCAATGACCTCGAATCAAGGAATAAAAATTTAGTTGTCAGAGGCATCCCAGATGAGTATATAAATGGTATCAAAGAATGCAATCAAATTTTATTTGAGAACAATATCAGCTTTGATACATTTTCTCGCCTAATAGTGTTTTTTGGTTCGAGCATCGGTAACTTTGAGCCTGAGCAGGCCAGAGACTTTTTGAAACACTTGAGACTTAATATGCATGATAAAGATTTTCTTCTAGTAGGATTTGATTTAATAAAACAAGTTGATATAATTGAAAGAGCCTATAATGACAAAGCTGGGTATACCTCAAGGTTTAATTTAAATTTGTTGAACAGGATTAACAAAGAATTGGGAGGGAATTTTGAGTTAGATAAGTACTTTCATCATGCGTTTTACAATAAACAAGAAAATCGGATCGAAATGCATATAAAATCAAAATTAGATCAAAAAATTAGTATCTCCGGAAGTGAACAAACGTTTTATATCAAAACTGATGAAACAATTCATACGGAAAATTCATATAAATACGACAAAACAAAAATTGAAAAGTTAGCATCAAGGTCAGGGTTTACGATTGAGAGAACATTCTCAGACAAAAATCAATGGTTTGACTTAGTTTTGTTAAGACCTTGCTGAAAGTCCTCTCAGAACCATCCGCCGGAGTAAAAGATTCATTGATAAATTTATAGATAACCGAGTTCCCTCGTATTGAGAAGTAAAATTTTCACAAACTTTTATAATTAATTAATTTACTTTTGCTATAGATGTATCATCATTTCTAAAGGTTATAACCGCCATAATGGTAATACGTTATATGTGGTAGTGATTGAATTCAATCTTATCTTTTTTCTAACGATGACTGAACGGCGAATCGAACCAAGTTGTTTGTAGACTTCTAATTCGTTCAGAACCATTAAGTTCATGTATGATTTTTTTGACTGCTGTGGGTACTAGATTTTCCCATTCTAAATCGTTTGAAGCCAACAATTTTCTTATATTAGAACCGTTGTAAGATTTCTTATTGATAAACTTTGGTTCGCGCAGCTGGATATTTTCGTGCTCTAACAACAACTTAATAAAAACATTCCCAGAGTATATTACCTCGAATGGCGGTGAGTAAGATTTTAAGTTGCTAAACCATCTATAGTTATTTTCGTCATCCATTAAGTGTATCAGAATCACTTTTTCCATATTTACCTTTGATTCAAGCAAACTGTTCCTTATCATAGTAACTCTTTCGCCGGCGGTAAACGGATTATGCGGGGTATAATTTGCTTGGGAACTGCCAATTATCACAATTATTTCGCTGAATTCGAGAAGAATCTGATTTACCAATTCTAAATGTCCTAAATGAAAGGGTTGAAACCTTCCAATCAAGGCAGCACCATTAAGCGATTTTTGCATTATTAATGTTCAATCTTTCTAGAATTCGTTATTAATTTATTCCCTACCTATTATCATTTTTATTTTTTATTATTTCAATATCCTTCTTTTCAATTTTTTCGAAAATGGGATTTATATCGTTACCAATTTTATGGCCTTCTTTGATCACCAGCTCGCTTGCATTATACCAATTTTGATTAGTAATTTCATCATTGATTCCAAGTTGATTCCAAATCGCAACGGCCGATTTTGGAATAAAAGGATATAAAAGAATTGCCATCGTTCTTACTCCATTGACTGATACCCATATGGTATTTTTTGATGTAGCAGTATATTTCCAGGGTTGCTTATTTTGAAAGTATTGGTTAAGGTGGCAGCTGAATTGTAGAATCCCTTTCATCGCTTTGTCAATTTGGTTATTATATAGGAGTTCTCCAATCACATGAGCAATCTTTCTGATCTCCTCTACAGCATTGTTATCAATTTCATCTAAATTTCCTGGAGAGGGAACAGTTCCCGAAAACTGTTTTTTTACGAAGGATAAGGCCCGATTAATAAAGTTTCCAATATTGGATATCAACTCGTTGTTTATCTTTTCATAAAATCCCTCCCAATCAAAATTTATATCGGATTGAGAAAATGGGATGATTGAGGCTAAGTAAAATCTTATATAATCTGGATTAAAATCCCTTGTGAATCCACTTAAACTTATTGACCAGTTTCTACTTTTGGATAATTTTTTATTTTGAAATAATAGGTGACCCCTAGTTATTATTTGATCTGGTAGTTTATATTCACAATCGATACCCATTCTGATAGCAGGTAAAAAAAGGTAATGGTGATAGATTATATCTTTACCAATAAAGTGTATTATTTTTGAGCTATTCCACATATTCTTACCGTCTCTTTTAAGAACGTTGTGAGAGAATTCTTTTAACGAAGAAATATAACACAAATGATTATCAAACCAGCCATAGAAAACTTTACCACCGTAATTATCACCTCCCTTCCTTTGTGGGATAGGTACTCCCCACGAAAGATCCCGCGTTATATCCCAATCCTGAAGCCCAGAGTCGATCCAATTTAATACATAGTTAACTATATCCGACTGGAGATTCTCATTACTATTGAGCCAATTCCTTAATTTCTCACCAAATTCGGAAAGTCTAAAAAAATAATGCAGGCTCTCTTTCTTTAATGGTGTTGTTCCGCATAATATACATTTGGGGTTTAAAATTTTTTCTGGAACTCGGCCGCAGGATTCACATAAATCTGAATATTGATTTGAAGCGTTACAAAAAGGACATGTTCCTATGACATACCTATCTGGAAGATATTTCTTGTCAACGCTGCAGTAATATTGCACTACAGTTTCCTCTTTTATATGGCCATTTTCTTTTAATTTTAGGAACACCTGCTGTACAAACTCAACGTTTTCTAGAGAGCTTGTCTTTGAAAAATAGTCAAAATTTATGTCTACTGAATCAAAATCCATTTTATCCTTTATATACCATCCCTTCACGTATTCTTCAGGAGATTTTCCTTCCTTTTCTGATTTAATTAAGATTGGAGTTCCGTAATCATCAGTTGCACAAATATGATAGGCATTTATTCCCGATAGTTTTAAGAACCTGGTGTAAATATCTGCTGGAAGGTAAGTAGATGCTATATGTCCAAGGTGTATTTCTCCATTTGCATAGGGGAGAGCCGAAGTAACTATAATACTCTTGTCGAAGTTTATTTTAGATAGAGCGTTTGTTTTGCTATCAACAGGGACTCTTCTGTTATCTCCATATCTTTTCTTGTGAAGGGATTTTTCAAAATTTTGGATCGAATCTAATTTGTTGGAATCGGAGATCACAGACATGCGTAACTGTATTGGTTACTAACAAAGGTTGATTTATGTTAAGCGATTAAAAAAGCATTAATTAATAAACATTTATAATTTTTGACTTTGGATATTATCTATATAAATGACATGGATCAAAGTAGCTAATACTAATGACATTCAGGAAGGAAAGGGGAAGGAATTAAACGTAAATGGCCAACGTATAGCTTTATTTTTATCTAAGAATAAGTACTACGCTATCGAAGCTCTTTGCAGACATCAAGATGGTTCGTTAGCCCCTGGAAAGATTGAGGGGGAGATAGTTGAATGCCCATTACATTTTTGGCATTACAATCTCCGCACCGGAGATTTGCTAGATTATATGGAGGGAGTTAAATTGAATACATATCCGATTGAAGTAAGAAAGAACGAAATTTTTTTGGACGTTTAAAAAAAAGATTTTAAGAACTCAAAATTATGAAATTATACAATACTCTATCAAATAAACTTGAGGATGTTACATTTCCTCAAAAGAATTTGAATATTTATTTGTGCGGCGTAACAGTGTATGACGAGTGCCACATTGGCCATGCCAGAACCATCATTGTTTTTGATGTTTTAAAAAGATTCTTAAAGTCAAGAGGTATTAATGTGACATTCATTCAAAATTTTACCGATATTGATGACAAGATAATAACAAAATCTCTAGAAGAAAGTGTAACAGCCCAAGAAATATCACGTAAATACATAGAGAGTTATTTCAGAGATTTTAAGGCTCTTAACGTAGAGAATGCCACGCAGTATCCACTAGTAACAGAAAACATGAAAGAAATAATAGATTTCATTCAACAGCTCATGGATAAGAAAATTGCATACTTGGGATTAAATGGAGTATACTTTCGAGTTGCTCAGTTTCCTGAGTACGGAAAATTGTCGAAGAAAAATCTCGAGCAAATGAATACAGGAGCAAGAATCGAAGTTGATGAGACAAAAGATGATCCCAGGGACTTTGCCCTATGGAAGTTTAGTTCTAAAAATCCAACTTGGCCTAGCCCGTGGGGTAATGGTAGACCTGGTTGGCATATTGAATGCTCTGCGATGGCACTAAAGTATTTGGGACACAGTATCGATATTCACGGAGGAGGTCAAGATCTGATTTTTCCGCATCATGAAAATGAAATTGCCCAATCGGAGGGATTATTAGGGTTACCATTCGCCAGATTATGGATGCACGTCGGAATGGTAACAATTAATTCAGAAAAAATGTCCAAATCTATCGGCAATACCGTTAAAATCTCTGCATTACTAAAAACCACTGGACCAAATGTGATCAGACTGTTTTGCTTATCATCCCACTATTCTAAACCCATTGATTACTCAGAAAATATCCTTTTAGAATTAAAAAACAAGTGGAGACAAATTGCTAATGCATTTTACGAATTAGAATATAGAACAAGAAACAGTATATCCTCGAGTTCAATCGAACCTGATATTACAACAGTTCAATTTGAACTTTTGAGGTACTACCAAGAGTTTATAAAAGAATTAGAGAATGATTTGAATTTTTCATTGGCTATGACTGCTTTTTATAAATTTATAAACAAACTTAACAACATTCTTAATTCAAATGATAGAATAGCAGTCACGTTTTTAGAGAATTCATACAAAACTTTAAAAAATTTTTTAGATATAATTGGCTTGAAGATCCGTTACGTAGACGATAACGATCGAATTGAGATAGAGAGATTCATCGAAAAAAGAAACCTTTTACGTAAGAATAAGGAATATGGGGAGTCGGATCGTGTTCGCTCTCAGGTCGAAAGTATGTATAATATAGAACTAATTGATCACAAGAATTATACCTTCTGGAAGACGAGGACTATTGATGACCTTTGATTTGTTAAAACAGATTGTAATGATTCAAAAAATAATTTCCTTTTTAATCAAAAGTTGTATCTATTGTAGTGTGATTTATTAAATGAAAAAGACTGAAAAAAGAAAAACTGCTTTTCTTATCGGAGTGTCTCTTGTAGCTATAATATTACTAATATTTGTAAACATGAAAACAGCAAAAACTTCTCAAGATGAGTACGCAAATTATTTTGCATCCGTTACTAATGAATCTGTCAATTTAACTAGAGCATTTCAAGATGAAATTGCATTATGGCAGCTAGGACGAATTTCCAATACTTCTATGGCTAAGATAACTGAAGATTACCTAAAAAACTTTACTACTCAAAAAAACGAATTTAATAGCACAGCTTCTCCCGAGGTTTTTAAAAGCACCAAGGAAAACTTGTTAAATTCATTTATAAATGAGATAAAGAGCTATGAATTCTTTCGAGATTACCTGCTTACAGGCAATGTTACTAAAAATGACATATCCACTGAATACCTCTCCAAAGCATTAGAAGAAGAAGCATTATCATTCAGAAGCTATGAGAAAATCGTAAACGAATCTCGCTCTTAACTAGAGTTGGAGGAATCTCGACTATATTTCTTATGATGTCTAGATTTGTTTATACAGTTATTTCGAGAATATTGTTCCTGCGGGCACAATAGAGTCTGGAGGGATTTTACGACCCGGTAGTATTATTACTGAAGCACCTATCGAGGAATTATTAGAGACGACTGCGCCGAAATGATTGCGACCTGTATCTACGAGTTCTCCGTTTATGCGATATTGAACATTTTTTCTAGTAAGAAGCACGTTCGCAGTTCCTGAATAACCACCAAACCATACGTTTTTTCCTATCATGCTGTCTAGGATTACATTATGATGTGAAATTTTAGCGTTCCCAGCAAAATACGTTTTTCCGATTTCGCAATTATATCCTATATTCGTATTGTAATCAAGCATGCTATTTCGAATGAGTGATCCCATTCCAATAAAGCTCCCATTTCCAATGTAAGCAGGTCCTTTGATCTTTGCAAAGTCATCAATAACTACGTTGTCTTCTATGATACATGGACCTTCTATTACAGCAGACTTTGCAATAGTTGCCTTGTTAGAGATGATCGAGTGCGTAACTTCATTCTTTAATAATTCTTGCATAATTTCTAAAAATTCCCAAGGATATTGAAATCTATAGTATTGAATGCTTTTCCTATTAGACCGTTTGCCAATGACCGTGTTACAGGGTAAGAATAGTGTGTTCTTATTCAATATAATGGAATTTTGTTGAGTATAAGGAGTCGTATTAGTAAAATCATTTCTTTCTGGGACTTGTATCTTGTGAGAGATTCTCAAGTCACTTTTAATGAGTCTTCCATACGTACTATCATCAATCTCTTCGACGGGTATGTTAGTAGTGGACTTAACTATATTTGCTATAGAGTTTAATTTCTTCGGCACAATTACTGTCTCCAATCCATATAATGAATCAAGTAATTCGATATTCCTCGTTACCAATGCTCGACCAAACAGGTATAAAGAACAATTTGAAGGTACAGAACTATCAACCTCGCTTTCGTTATAATCTATAAAAGAGTACGAAGTAGACGAGGACTGCATAAATACTATTTTCATTATACCGTCAATAGAGTCAATAAAATAATATAATTAGATTTTGGAACAAGTACCTTGGGTTATTAATGTAAAAATGCTAACAGACGAGTGCTATATAAGATTGTGATGTAACATTAGTATTTATGTTTTGATACCTTCCGTGCTTCTATTAGATCAAGGAAATAAAAAAGATAAGTCCTTTCGTTTATCTTTAAAATCCATGGGATATATGACTCTTTCTTTGTTTTGATTGTTATTTCAAAACCGCTTTTTTCTATTGTTGACCGTAGGGTACGGTCATTCAAATCTGGATTATACACCTTCTCTCTGTTGTAATCATAGGGAGTAGTCGTCACAAAAAAAGAGTGAGGTTTTAATAGGTTGCTAATAATTGGTAATAACTTTTCAATAGGGAGAAATTCCACAATATTTAATCCGAAAATTAAATCAAATCTCAAATTCTTGAAGGGTAAATTGAGAATATCACAAACAATATATTCAACGTTAGTAATTCCGGCTTCGCCTGCCTTCTTTTTTGCTTCCACCATAAATGAGAATGATGAATCTATTCCAAAAACAAATGAAAATTTATTAGATAACTCGATTGTTGATAGTCCCAAAGCACAACCTAGATCCAATGCTAACCCTTCAGGTTCATAATGAATTCCAGAAGTCAATTTTCTGTAAACATCTGAAGGCTTTATTTTCCAGCGCAACAGATGCAAGAACTTGTCACTCTCGAAATTCTCATTATGCAGCCACTTGTAACTTTGAAAATATCGGCTATCTATTTCATACCTATCTTCATCTTGAGAATTCTTATTCAGTCGGCTCGACAAATTCTTCAAATAGTTTTTCATTTCTTCACTTTTGCTGTTTGAATACCATTTACCAAATATTGATAATCTCTGCGAAGCATAGGATATTATGTCTTTAACAATTATAGCAATACCTGAAAGGATCGGATATTGAGATTTACATTCGGGACAAACGAGGAAACCTTCAACGCATTCGTTTTTGTTTTCAGGGTCTTCTATAAGTATATCTAATCGCAAAGGGTAGTTCCTCTCATTATGATTTATACAATACAAGAGTTTAAAATTAAGGAGTGATGACTTCAATGGTTATAATCTTTGTTAAAGTATTATAGATGTTTTTATGGAGATACTTGAAGTTTTAGCTAAATTAGCAGTTTGATTTTGATTTTAACAATTTGTATAAAATTCAATCTATTTTAGAGTATTAGAGGAAAGCATTTAAAATTAAAAAGAAATAGGTATACTAATGTCTTATTGAAAACCAAATGGGTTAGAGACATTGTTCATCTAAACTTTTTTCGATCATTTAAGCAAATATGGTAAGGCAATTGATAAAACGACCACAATGACCATAGCATATGTCAATATCTTGGATGAGTGTCTAATTAACCCCTTCTTATTTTGTGTTTTTTTATCTATGAGTGAATTGTAAAGCTGGCCGCCATCCAAAGGTCCAATTGGTAATGCATTAAATATAGCCACATTGAAGTTTATGAACCATAACCAGAAAAAGAGATTCGCTGGAATGGTGTAATAAGAACCAAAAATTGGTGAAGAATATTTATCAGCCATGAAATCAGAATAAGGAACCATGCCTTGAACGAATGTGGGGGGCGCCAATAATGCCAAGGGTGAACTGAATATCATTGTGTTATATCTATCTAAAACTTCTTTCGGATCTGTCACTGGAGTTATTGAAACCCCTAATATCCCCTTGCCCGGTTCTCTTTGTTCAGGGAGAGTGGTTTCCTTTACTATAGTGTCCCCTTTATTCGATATTATTTCGATAGTCACAGGCTTTCCAAGGTTGATATTCAAATTTTCATTAAGCTGTACGGGATCTCGAATTTCAGCACCTTGAATTCCTTGTATAGTGTCTCCTTTTGATAACCCTATAGATGCTGCAAGAGAGTCAGGGTTGACATTAGTAATTACAACTCCATACAAATTCTGGTCCATTGGCTTTGTAATTATTAATGTTGATGTTATCAACAAAATAGCTAGTAATGAAATTGCTGCCAATACGATGTTAGTCATTGGACCAGCAGTCAGGATTGAACTTTTTTGCTTAGTAGATATCCGATTTAATTCATCGCGCTCTATGTTTACAAATGCCCCGATTGGAATACCGAGAAATAAAACCAGACCTGTAGATTCCACTTTAACGCCGTAAACTCTAGCTATAATTCCATGACCCGCTTCGTGGACAATAATCGTAACTACCAAAGCGATCCAACCTTCCCAAATAGGGAGATATGGATTAAGCCCTGGAATAAGTAAATTTGCCTGGGGGCCCACACCTCTTGCCCCTTCTCTAATACTTTCACTAGAAAACAATGCAGCGACGCTGCCTATAATAAGGAAAAGCGCCATGAGTGTAATTAGAGGCATTAAATAAGTATTAAATTTGGCATAAAATCTTGCAGCTCTAGTTTTAGATACTCGGTCGAAGAATTTTAAACCGTAAGGAGTATGAATTAGAATAAGAGGTAAATGAAGGTCGAACTTAATTTTAGATTGCTGTTCCAACTATAAATGATGAACATTCTTATTATTTAAATGCATCATAGAAACATTTAGTTTGATAAAACATGTTTCTCTAAAATGTGAGGTAGAATATAACATGATTAAAAATGATAAATCACATTAAAGGTATCTAAATAAAAGTAGTACTTTGAGAGGAACGCTGAGATCTAATTCCGGGAAGCAATACTATAAAAATAATATTAAATATTTCAAACTTCAGAATTTTAAAAATATTCGAGAGAACTCCATTAGGTTGTTTTTATGTGGACCTAGGCGCTGTTATCCTTTGACTCTTACTATTTTTATCCTTTCGAGCACTTTCCAATATTCAACTTCGCCTCCTTGATTAATTTTGTCTCTAATCTCATCTTCTACTGCAGAGGTTTCAAACACCTCAAAAGTTTCGAGATCCATTATCTGCAATACCTGCCCAGACATGGAAATAATTTGTCCATTTCTCTTGTCTATTAATGGAACATCAACGCTTGCTGAAACTGGTGATACAAGACTATGCCTTGATCCATCGAATACACCCATAGCTGCTACACGAGCCTTAGCTGAACCATGCTTACCTGGCTTACTGTGATCGTAAGAAACTATTCTACACGGCTCTCCATCAATGATGATGTAAGAACCCACTTTCAAACTACCAAGGTCCATAGGTTTGCTCAATTATAATCACAAAAATTCATATGCGATACATATTTAACAGTTATGATTTTGTCCCTTGATTAAATAAAGAGGAGGCATCAAAATATTGCTGCGGATCGAAGATTCCATAAATTTATTAACAACAAAGCAATTATGACTCAGGTAAAAAATACCTTTTAAAGATCTGTGATTGAAAAACTCCAGTTTTAAAAGTAAAAATCGACTATCATGCTTAAAGCCGTGACATTAATTTACCCCAGTGATTTTCATTCTGATAGTGCATTCGTCGAAGGAAAAAAAAGCTCTTACAATAGCAGGAAGTGACTCGTCTGCTGGTGCTGGAATTCAGGCAGATTTAAAGACCTTTTCAGCACTGGGTATTTATGCGACAACAGCAATCACTACCCTCACTGCTCAAAATACTAAAACAGTGTCAGACATATTTGTCGTACCCGAGGGGTTTTTTAAAAACCAACTTGAAACAACGATTGAAGACATTAAACCAGATGTTATCAAGGTTGGTGTTCTCTACGACAATTCCATTATAAAAATAGTGAAGGATGTACTACTCGATTTCGAAAAACCAAAAATTATTGATCCTGTTTTATACTCTGGCACGGGCGTTAAATTGCTTGATGAAAAATCTTATGACTCCTTTAAAAAAAATATCATCCCATTAGCAGACATACTAACACCAAATTTAAAAGAGGCTGAATCATTGAGTGAGATTCACATCCAATCCGACAGTGATTTGCCGAAAGTTGCAGATTCAATCCTAGATTTGGGAGCGAAAAGCGTCATTATAAAAGGTGGACATTTTAAAAGAAAGAATAAATACATTTCAGATTATTATTACACAAAAAATGGCAGTGAATCTTTTAAAATTACAAATAAGAGACTTCCATTTGATGAAACACATGGAACTGGCTGTAACTTCTCTGCAGCAATTGCTTCGTATATAGCTATGGGTTATAGCCCGAAAGATGCTTTCATCCTTGCAAATTCGTATGTATATCTAGCATTAAAGAATGCGAGCAAAGTGGGCAATGGCGTATTAGTTGCTAATCCACTGCGCCAGATATATTACAACTCCCAGAAATATGAGACTATTATTGAATTGCAAAAGTGTGTTAGCTATCTTGAGCGGATAGACAAATTCTCTTTGCTAATACCTGAAACCAAAACTAATTTTGTTTACTCTATTCCAAATCCCACAGATCCTCTTGAAGTAGCGGGTGTTGTTGGCAGAGTTACAAATTATCGAAATCGCATACGGTCTCCAAATACAATAGATTTTGGAGCTTCCATTCATGTTGCAAATGCACTGTTGGTGGCCAAACGGTTTAATCCTTATCTGAGATCTGCAATAAACATACGATATTCGGATAATCTGATAAAAATATGCTCAGACAATTTCATATGTTCTAATTATAATCGGAGATCTGAACCAAAATCGAGTAAGAACAGGGAAGGGTCTTCAATCAAATGGGGAATAAAAAGTGCATTTATTAATAATCCTAATGCTGAAGTAGTTTACCATGATGGAGATTACGGAAAAGAGCCAATGATATTATTATTTGCTAAAACTCCTAGAAGAATTTTGACTATGATTTTGACTATATTGAAAAGATATACTACGAGCTAATATTATAAATAATCTAGTCTCACTCATAGGACTGTGAAAGCAGTGATTTTAGCTGGTGGCCTAGGTACTAGATTACAGCCATATACTTTTTTTATACCGAAACCTATGCTCCCTCTCGGGAACAAACCGTTATTAGAGTATCTGATAGAGTGGTTAAACAAATCTAAAAAAATTGACCAAATAATAATCTGCGTCAGTTACTTGCATAGATCGATAGAAGATTATTTCGAGGACGGGACGAGGTTTGGGATAGAAATCAAGTATTCAAGATCCGATCGACCTTTAGCAACGGCCGGTCAGCTTAAAACTGCATCAAATTATTTGGACGAATCATTTGTATGTCTTTACGGCGACTCTGTTTACGAATTTCCGTTAAACAAGATGATCGATAATCATATAAGTGATAATGCGTTTATTTCCATGGCCCTTACTAAATATAAGACAAACCTAAAATATGGGTTTATTGAGCTAGACAAGAACGAAAAGACGTTAGTATCTGAATGGAAAGAAAAACCCGAAATCGCAGGTTTAATAAATATTGGCTGTTATGTATTTGAACCAGAGTTTTTAAAAAAGATTCCTCATTCCGTATCCTTTGGAATGGATGAAGCTGTGAGAGACTGTATAAAAGATAAAAAGAAAGTAAAATCGTATATTGTAAATGAGGGTAGTTTTATAGATATTGGAGACAAAAAATCATATCTAGAGGCGTACAAGCAATATGTGAAAAGACTAGGAAAGATATAACCTTTAATTTTAAACATATTGTAGATATTAAAATACAAATAATTGGATAATAGTATCTCCATTTTATAAGAACAATCCTGTAAAGATAATTGGGCATGACAAGTAGGGATTAGAAATTTATAAATTCAGAAACAGTCTTAAAAGTCTCATCTGTGTAATTAAACGATTCAAGGTATGGAACCACACCTATTACTGGCACCATAGTAAGCTTTTCTATAAAGGAAGGAGTGCGAGATTCGATCAGATTTGGAAGCATAGGCATCTTATTAACTATAATTCCTCTAATCGATATTCCATTTGACTTACATTCTTTAACAGTTAGCATAGTATGGTTAAGAGTTCCCACGAAAGGAGTCGATACAATTATTACTTCAAGTTTTGTTAACTTTATAAAATCTAACAGAGTGGAATTACTATTTAATGGTACTAATAGCCCACCGATGCCTTCAAGGATAAGAAATTCATATTTACCTCTCAGATATTCGTATTTTTTTAGGGCGTAATCTAGGTCCAGTTGTTCCATTTGTAAGAGTTCAGCAGCCATATAAGGAGAGCAAGCTAAGGGAAAATAGTATGGGTTTATGTTCTCATCAAGCTCATCTATGTAGATGGATTTATGTAGCATAGCCACATCCTCGGACCTAAAGGTTTTAGAATAAACCCCGTTTCCTGTAGCAAAGGGTTTCATCATACATATTTTATTAATCTTTTTTGAAAGCTTCCATCCAAGGGAAGCAGAGATCAAGGTTTTTCCAACATTAGTATCGGTCCCAATTATAAAAATGCCCTTAGACACTATCACTACATGCAACTCGTTCATTAATATTTGTTATACAAACATATCCAAAGTTCTTTAAACATTGACTTAAAAGTGTTATTCATAAAAACACAAAAAAGGAAGTTCTTCCCAGTATAATGCAATAGACTTTACCGACTTAATCCGTTTTGTTTGATGTGATATGACAATGGAGGGCCAAGAGAATTTGAATATATTTTAATTTTTTTGACGGATATCTAATCTAATTTACTCAGAAAAGAAAATTTTTTGATACAAATCTATATTGCATTCTAATAACATAAGTTCAAGTATTGAAGGTACCCTCCAAGGACATAGTTTTTAGTGAAAGCGAGAAAGAGTCATTTTATAGAGTAATATTTTCACGACGCGATGTCCGAAAAAATTTTGTTAATAAGACTATTTCTGATGCGATCATATGCAAGATTTTGCTTGCAGCTCATCATGCACCATCGGTTGGGTTTTCTCAGCCATGGAACTTTATTTTGATAAGGGACATAGAGACCCGTAAACGGATTAAACAATCCTTTATTAAAGAACGATTAAAGTCTATTGAATTGATTTCAAATGATAACAATAGAAAGGATAAATATTTGAATTTGAAGTTGGAAGGAATTTTGGAATCTGATCTAAATATATGTATTACTTATGACCGAGATCGATTCGGTCCTTTTGTCATTGGTAAGATGACGATCAAGGATGCTGGCATCTATAGTGTTTGCTGTGCAGTTCAAAATTTGTGGTTGGCCGCTAGGGTTGAAAACATCGGCGTAGGATGGGTAAGCATACTTAGCA
The DNA here is from genome assembly GCA_031177355.1 of Candidatus Nitrosocosmicus sp. Classification (GTDB taxonomy): domain Archaea; phylum Thermoproteota; class Nitrososphaeria; order Nitrososphaerales; family Nitrososphaeraceae; genus Nitrosocosmicus. The sequence goes on from JAPSGR010000005.1 coordinate 61,355, forward strand.
ATAACGATCTTTGTAGTATTCTGAACCTTCCTACTAACATACAGCCTATTGCTTATTTATGCCTGGGGTATGTAAAGGAATTCGAGGACAGACCTGATTTGCAGTCAAGTAAATGGCTTGATCGAATGCCCTTAAATAATGTAGTGAATTTTGAAAGTTGGGATAATAGGTGTGATGTTGACTCTTCATGGTTGAAATTAATGGAGATATTGAAGAGTCAAATGTAACATCTAACACTGAGAAGATTATAGTATAGAGAGTTTGACTTGTCAACATAACCCTTGCATCGATTCTAAATAAAAAAATTGGGAAGAACAATTACCACAAGTTATCTTTTGGTTTTAAAGACTTGGACTTGAGACTGTAAACTACGAATTGGTTTCCTTATCCTTCTTGATTTTTGCAAACATAGATTTGTTTTATCTTGACTAATTTAAGTATTGCGGGGTCGCTACATTATTGATAAATATCGTAGATTTTTCCCTAAATATCGCAGTACTCTGCCATTTAGTGTTAAAAAAATGCCGGAGGCGGGATTTGAGCCCGCGACCTTTCGATTATGAGTCGAACGCTCTGACCAGGCTGAGCTACCCCGGCAAGCCCAGCTCTGATGTCTATAAGCAAATCTTCTAAAATACACGTATAATATAAGCTAAACTACCAGTGATTATATTAACTAGTAAAATTTCTCTATGTAGCTCTTCCACCATATTAATTTAACTGATTTAAAAGATATTGCTACAGATCAAAAATCAAAGGTCTTAGATCAAATATAAAATTTGTTTTCAGCCTATTTTTTGTGTTAATATTATATCGTAGAAGGCATATATTATAGAGAAATAGTTAGATCTCACCAATAACGATTATTGGTACATTTGTTAAGGTAAAGATTTGTAGCTTTTTGTACCTTTGATTTAGGTAGTTAGTCAAACCACTACTATAGTATACATTGAACAGTTCTAATTTGTTTCTAGGCGAAATGCAAAAAGCATAATCCAATTTGGCAAATGGATTTACATAAGAACCTTTTAATAAACGCGGTGCAAGATTTTTATTAAAAAGATTTGGCCTGTAATATACCTATTAGTTTTGCTGGACTCGAATTAAAAAACCCCGTTATTGTTGCTTCAGGGATTTTAGGATTATCACAAAATATTTTTGAGAGGCTCTCACTTATCGGTGCTGGAGCGATCGTAAGCAAATCGATTAGTATACGGCCTCGAGAAGGTTATAAAAACCCAACAGTAGTCCCTCTAGAACATACTAGTTGGCTTAATGCAGTTGGGCTTGCTAATCCAGGAGCTGAAGCTTTTTCGAAAGAGATCTCGGGTAACAGGGCACCGCTATTCGTTAGTTTAGTGGGTTCTTCAACTGAAGAATTTACCGCAATAGTTCGAAAATTTAGCCGTTCCAATATATTGGGATTTGAACTTAACTTGTCTTGTCCACATGTGGATAAAATGGGTATGGAGATCGGCGATGATCCAAAACTTGTACAAGAAATTATTCAGTCGATAAAAAACGAAAGCTCAAAGCCATTGATAGTTAAAGTAGGACTTGGAAACTCTGATATTTTAGAAGTTGCAAAGGTTTCAGAAGAATCTGGGGCTGATGGTATCACAGCGATTAACACACTGAGAGCTATGAAAATTGATATTACAAATAAATGCCCAGTTCTGGAGAATAATATTGGTGGGCTATCAGGTGCGGCTATCAAACCTATTGGTGTGCGATGCGTGTATGAACTACGGAAAAAAATTAATTTACCGATTATTGGATGCGGAGGAATTCTCACAATTTCAGATGTATTAGAGTATATTATGGCCGGGGCCTCAGCAGTGCAGGTTGGGAGTCTTATCGCCCATAAGGGATTAGAAGCTATAGAAAAATTAGTAACTGGTCTCCACGATTACCTGAAGTCAAATAACTATAACCGTTTGGAGGAAATTGTCGGAATTGTCCATCGATAAAAATATCATGAGAACAGTGAAGATAACCAATGTTGTGACCGAAACTGAAACGGTGAAGACTTTGCATTTTAATGATACATTATCTAATAAAGCTAAGCCCGGCCAGTTTTTAATGGTTTGGATTCCTAGAAAAGAAGAGATACCATTAAGCGTTATGATTTCTAGTGTACCCGGTCATGCCGCCATCACGATAAGAAAAAAAGGTTTTGCTTCAACTTCACTTTTTAACAAAAATATAGGTGACTACATTGGAATACGAGGGCCGTATGGAAATTCATTTTCGATTAAAACCAAATCCAAGAGTATCGTTCTTTTGGGAGGAGGTACCGGATTGGTCCCTTTAGTGAGATTACTAGACAACATAAAACATCTAGATTTAAAGTTGACAATCATTATCGGAGCAAGAACAAAGGATGAATTGTTCTTTGTTAAACTTATCTCTGACATGTTAAAGAAAAACAAGTTCGAATTACTTCTTTCGACTGAAGATGGTACAGTGGGGAAAAGGGGATATCCTACAGATATTTTAAGAGATCTCATTATGAAAAATCAGGTGATAGATTTCATTTATACCTGTGGCCCAGAATTGATGATGAAAACAGTTTACGAATTAACAAAATTAAAAAAAATTCCCCTAGAGGCTAGCATTGAAAGGTACATGAAATGCGGAATTGGCTTATGTTCTAGCTGTAGTATAAATGATAAACTAGTATGTGTCGATGGTACAGTTTTTAACGAAACACAGATTTCGAATCTTACTGAATTTGGGATTTGGTATAGGGATAAATCAGGAATATTGAAAAAGTATGACCCAAAAAAGGTTTAGGTAAATGACACTTCACTAATTTGATTGTAAAGTTTTTTGCCAAGCTAAATCTGTTAATAATATTTTTATATTCTAAGTAGTGTGTACTTTATATAAATTGTCTTCCATTTCGATTTCTTCAGATGAAAATATCAATCAAATAAAGGAAAATATTGGCATCAGAAAATGGAATACTCTTTATCACAACGGTGTTTGCTTTCCTCCAGCATATGAATACAAGGGGTTGGACTTTAAAATTAAAGGGGTAAAGGTCCTTCTAAATAGGGACCAAGAGGAAATGGTATATGCATGGGCTAAAAAAAAAGATACACATTATGTTAAAGATCCAATTTTTCAGCAAAACTTCTTGTTGGATTTCAAAAAGATCTTGCCTAGAAATATACAACACGATCTAAAGCACATAGAAGACTTGGATTTTACCGACTTTTTCAAAAGAGTAGACTTGGAGAAAACAAGTAGAGAAAGAGAAAAACAAGTCTGGCGAGAGTTGCCAAAAGAGGAGAAAAAAAGAATTACTCAAGAGAAAAAAAATGAGAAGGAAAAATTGAAGAGTTATTATGGAAAAGCTATAGTTGATGGGATTGAAGTCGATGTTGCTAATTGGTTAGTTGAACCGCCGGGCCTATTCATGGGTAGAGGTCAGCACCCATTAAGAGGCAGGTGGAAACCCCGAGTCCAGCCTCAAGAAGTAATATTAAATTTAGGTGAAGATGCAAATGCTCCTGAAGGCCCATGGCAAAAAATAATTCATGATCATTCATCAACATGGCTTGCATCTTGGGTAGAAACATTGACGGGAAAGAGAAAATATGTTTGGCTTCATGATTCGTCTATAATTCGTCAAAATTACGACAAAGCTAAATATGATAAAGCATTGAATCTTGAGAAATATATAGAAAAAATTGAGCGAGAAATTATAAAACGGATGAGTTCAAAGGATCTCAGTCAAAGAAAGGTCTCTACTGTCTGTTATCTAATTATGAAGATGGCAATGAGAGTAGGTGACGAAAAGGATCCGGATGAGGCGGACACCGTTGGGGCTAGTACTCTAAGGAAAGAACATCTTAAATTTGGCCTAAATCAAGATGGTAAGAAATTGTTGGAGTTTAGCTTCTTGGGAAAAGATAGCGTTCCTTGGAAAAAATCAGTATTAATTGATACGCAAGATAAACTAATACTTTATGAAAACCTTAAATTATTCGTTAAGAATAAACAAGAAGTCGATCCTATTTTTGACAACATTAATTCTATGAGAGTTAACATGTTTTTGAGGAATATTGATCCAAAAAATGTACCCGGGCTTACAGCAAAAGTTTTTAGAACATTTATTGCAACAACTATAGTAAAAAATTCTCTTCGTAATCCACCGATTAATGTTGATAGAAATTCAACGGAATTTGAGAAAACATATGTCGCTAAATATGCAAACCTTCAAGCTGCAATTACTTGTAATCATAAAAAGGGAGTTGACCCTAAGAATCCGAACTCTATGTTAACTAATCAAAGGTTCGAAGAATCAATTGAAAAGAAAATATACACAATTAATTCACTGAAATCTGATTTAAAGTCTAAGAAATGGAAAACTGAAGCTCAGAAAAACAGATTAGAAGAGCGAATTCAAAAACTAGAGTTTCAACTGAAGCTGCAACGAGAAACCAGGGAATATAATCTAGGGACTTCTTTAAGAAATTACATCGATCCGAGAGTCTATAAAGCTTGGATGAATTTCGTTGGATTAGATTGGAAAAAATTGTATACCAGTAATCTTCAAAGAAAATTCTTATGGGTTGATTCTGTAAGTAAGAAGGACCTAAAATCGAATTTCAGTATTTAATATAATGCGAAGATAATACGAATAGATTAAAATGGAAAAACTGATTCAATGCAAAGTCAAGGCAATACTAAATAATAGTAACAATGAAATATTGTTTATTAAGAATAGAGAAAAAGAGAACGATAACACAGTGCAACTTCCACAGGGAATTGTCCAGTACGGGGAATATCCTGAATCTTCTTTAAAGAGAATAATCATGGAGAATACAAAAATTGACGTAGAACCACTTAGTATATTGGGAATTTATTCGAAGATTGATGAATCTACTGCTCATCATTCGATTACGGTAGTTTTCATTTGTATCATATTACATGTAGAGAATGACCCAAACCCGAATAATTCTCAATTCACTTGTTTATGGTTAAATAAATATAGTCGAAGAGCAATAAACCTTGGCGATGAAGACACAAAAATTCTGAATCATTATGAATTATGGAGATCTGACAAGTCTACCTTCTGGACCAGCAAACCCTAGTCAGTTTAGCAATTTAAGGAGTAAAGTTTCTAATCGTAGCAATAGCTGATTCTGTAAGTTTTATTGTAAAAGCGGAGGCATTATCAGATTGGATCTTTGAAAGTCTTTCTAAAAAGTTTGTCTTATCTTTTCCTCTCTCAAACATTCCTCCAGACTCTTTTATACAGAGTGGGAACCTCTGAATCTTCAGCCCTTTAGAGAATAGGTAATCTATAAATTTCAAATAATTCTTTGTGTCGGAATATTCCCACTTTTTTTCTTCACATAACATTATCCATACATCAATGGAATTTTGAAAAAAGGCTTTGTCCCTGAGATCTTCTAGACTCACTGTATTTTTCCAACTTCAAAGAGATTTAAATCTTGATCTGTTAGTAATTTATCATTAATTTGGTATCTAGAGTTAAAGTTTGGCCTTATTCCTAGAGGTGAATAATCTCCCGTGGAGCAAGAAAAACATAATTCACCTTTGCTCAAGCCTATTCCTTTTGCCAAAGTTATATTATCATTGTAAAGGACACTATCAGCTCCAATTATATGAGCAACTTTTCTTCCAACTTTGTCCGAATTATTTTCATTATTTGCCACTTGATAAGCGATTAGCTCATCTTGAGAAGGAAAATCTATACCCGCGTAGCAAGGATAACTAATAGGAGGATAAGTGATAACCATTGAAATTTTTTTTGCTCCAGCTTTTTTTACGGATTCGATTATAGCTTTGGAACTTGTACCTCTAACGATACTATCATCTACAATTATAACATGCTTATTTTCTATAATCTCTCGTATTGGTAATATGTTTTGATTGATTTCCTTTCGATCCTTTATTAGAGGTTCTATAAAGCTCCTCATCGATCCCTTTTTACTATATCTATCCTTAAGGAGACCTTCTTCAAAAGGAACTCCTAACTTAAGCGCGTATCCTAATGCTGCCGGTCTAGATGAGTCGGGAACAGGAATAACTACGTCTGCGTCTGGTATTGGAAATTTTTCAGCCAAATATTCTCCTATTTTTTTTCTCGCAAGATAGATGTTAATCCCTTCCATTATAGAACTTGGATGAGCAAAATAAGTAAATTCAAACGCACAATGAGCATGATTAATTGTGTCTGAAAATCTTTCTGATTTTATCCCATGCTTATCTATCTTCACCAACTCGCCCGGTTCAATATCTCTTATCAAATGTGCTCCGATGGATGAGAATGCGCATGATTCGGAGGCTATTATATATGTATTTGTGTCTTTGTGATAGCCCAAGACTAATGGTCTAAAACCTTTTGGATCTCGTGCCGCATATATGGTATTTGCATCAGTCAAAAATGTGAAACAATATGAACCGACCATCTCATTTTTCAAAATGGCCATGGCAGCTTTCATATCATCTTTCTTTTTTAAAATACTGACCAAGCGCTGAGCAGCTACCAAAGTATCAGTCATATTTTGAGGGGTAAAAGTACAACCTCCAGCCATGTTGGATAATTGTTCCGCATTTGATATCGTCCCATTATGAGCAATACAAAGATCCTTGACTTTGAGCGGTTGCGCATTCTCCAAGGAACTAGAACCAAATGTAGAATACCTTACATGACCTATCCCTATATTTGAAGAGTATTTTGTAATTACTTTTTCAAATTCTTGAGCTGATTTTGACACTAGACCTGTCTTCTTGTAAGGAGGTTTCTTTGGCACCGCAAGACCCCACGATTCTTGACCTCTGTGCTGCAGAGACCTTAGACAGTCAATTAAATAAGGAACAACATTTGAGCCGTCGAGTGAGTATATGCCCACCACTCCGCAATTTTCATGAACCATCAGAAGTTTATTCTTCGTTAATCTTTCTTTTTAAGATTTCATTTTATTTTGAAATGTATACTTAATACTTGAAGCTTTATGTAATATCCTTAAATGCTTTATCTATGCTTTTATTATAAGACTCGGTAATCTGTTCTAATAAAAGATCAAAAACAATCTTTCCATTATCACTTATTATGCAGTGCTTTTCTCTTGAAGTAACGCCTATCTTGGAGTAAGTGGCATGTAATTGTGTTAAAATTTTGTCTACTCGATCTGGATTGTTTGAGGTAAAAACAAACCTATTATGACTTTCAGAAAAAATCACATAATCGACTCTTGAGCATAAGTGTGGGACTTTGTCCACTGATATTGTAAACCCTAGATTTGAGTGAATTGCCATTTCAGCTAGGGTTACAAATAATCCACCTTTAGAACAATCGTGAATTGCGCTAATTAACTTCTCCTCCTGTAGCCTCTGAACAAATTCAACATTCTCTTTTTGTTCTATTAGATCAACTTTAGGCACAATTCCTCCAAGGACATTTAAGCAATACTCGTAATATTCAGATCCACCCATTTCTTCTCGAGTCATCCCTAAAATGAAAATTACCTCTTCACTATCATAAACTTGATATTTTTTTGATCTTTCATTTGACTTAATTAACCCGAGCATCCCGATCACTGGAGATGGCTTAATGGAGCCAGACATTGTTTCATTATAAAAGCTTACCTTTCCACCTACTACAGGAATATTCATAAAACTACAATAATCTCGTATTGCCTTGATTGATTGTAAGAATGTCCAAAAAATTTCCTCATTTTCGGGGTTTCCGAATTGCAGATGATCAACGACTCCCAATGGATTGGCACCAACACAAGTGATATTACGAAGGGCTTCAGCCAAACAACCTAATGTTCCTTGATATGGATCTAAATAACAATGCTTGGAATTACCATCTAAGGTAAACGCAATATATTTATTTTCTGATATTTTAATTACAGAACTATCAGCTTCACCTGGTTTCGCAACGGTTCTGATGCCCACTTCGTGGTCAAATTGTTGAAACACCCATTTTTTACTAGAGATAGATGGGTTAGATAACATCTCAAGTATATAGTAAGCAAGATTACTTTGAATCAAAGGTTCCTTAAATTGAGTGCGGATTTTAGTCAAATATGATGGTTCTTTAAATGGCCTATCTAAAAGAGGAGCATGAGCAACCACATTTGCAGGCATCTGAGCCACTATTTTGCCGTTGCTTGTTATTGACAAATCGCCATCACCTGTCACATGTCCTATTATACTATACTTCACATTATGCTTGTCAAAAATCTCACAGAATCTAGCTTTGTTTCTAGGGCTGACAATATAGAGCATTCGCTCTTGGGATTCGGATATCATAATTTGGGCATTTGTCATATCAGGATGCTTCGTTGGAATATTTTTCAGTTCGACAAAAAAACCTTTATTGAGATTATCTGCAGTTTCTGAGAGGCAGCAGGACAATCCTCCTCCCCCAAGATCTTTCATAGAATTGATACAACTATTTTCTAAAGCTTCCATCGTTGCTTCAAGCAAAGTCTTTTCTAAAAAAGGGTCAGGGATCTGCACGGCAGACCTGTTTTCTTCATCAAGATTTTTAGAAGCAAAAGAAGCACCGTGAATTCCATCAATTCCTGTTGAATTTCCACCTAAGATAAGCAAATCACCTATAGTAGCTTTGTTTGCTACCAGATTTTTTTTCTTCGTGTATCCAATTGATGCAACATCAACTAAACAGTAATTATCAAAAGACTTGTCAAATTCAATTTCACCACCTACTGTGGGTATTCCCATACAGTTCCCATAGTCGGCTATACCCTTTACCACGTTTTTAAACAACCAACGGTTTCTTTGTCTCAATTTTGAGGTTTTATCGATGTTTCCGAACCGCAATGCGTTATATAGCGCAATGGGGCGAGAGCCCATAGATATGATATCCCTGAGGACTCCACCAACTCCGGTGGCTGCACCACCAAAGGGTTCCACAGCTGAGGGGTGATTATGACTTTCAATGTGAACCGTGATTACTTCATCATCGCCTATGTCAATTACTCCAGCATCATACCCGGGGCCGATTAAGACATCATTACCTTTTGTAGGTAGAGATCGAATGTGTATTTTAGAGGATTTATATGAACAATGCTCTGACCATTCAGCACTAATGATATTCTGTTCTAGATCATTTGGCAATCGTCCTAATTTTTCTATCAAATACTTAAATTCTTTTTTGTCAAGCGTTACCACGAATCATCACATTATATTATTTCAGAAAATTTAACAAAGATTTGAAAATCAATATTGAATTCGCATTGTATCCCGCAGGCACCAAATCGATATCGCTACCCCTTTCGGGATGTGGCATCATCCCCATCACGTTACCTTTTGAATTGCAAATTGCTGCAATATTTTCTATCGATCCATTCGGATTGTCTTCTATATATTGGATTGCAACTTGATTATTTCGATTAATACTCTTTAACAATGATGGATCTGCTACAAACTTCCCTTCTCCGTGAGCTATTGGTATTGATAGTTTTTGCTTATTTTCAAACAGGCATGTAAATGGTGTTTTATTATTAACAATCAAAGTGTTTGTCCACTTACAAACAAACTTTAATGTATCATTTATTATTAGCGCCCCTGGTAAAAGTCCTGCCTCAACTAAGATTTGAAATCCATTACAAATACCTAATATAGGAACATCCTTTTCAGCCATATCAATTATTTTATTCATGATTGGACTATGCGCAGCAATGGCTCCGGCACGTAATCTATCACCGTAAGTAAAGCCACCTGGGATAATAACACTATCATATTTTCCTATAGATGACGTATGCCAAATGTACTCAGCATCCACGGCTAAAATATTCTTTAGAACATGATATACGTCCCTATCACAATTACTTCCAGGAAAAACAGTGATTCCAATCTTTGCCAATAAGAATATTCTTATTGTATTTTATAAATTCCTATTCCTGTAATCTAGACGTTAGTAAAGATATTTATTGTTTGACTAATACTGCATTGACAATTCCGTCTTGCCCAGGCCTTGAAACGACTCTCGCGAGACCAAGTTCGGTTTCTAAAATAGAGCCTTTGCTTATTACACCCCTTCTTTCAAAATCTTTGTTTGCGGGATTTTTCGTTACTCTCAAGATTTTTACTTTCGTAGTTTTTTTAGTGTCTCTGTCGCTGACATTAGCATGGTCTGCAAATTTAAACGCGACCTTAATGTTATTGCCACGGACTTTACGAATAACATTTTTAGTTTCTCCAACTGTAGCTTCATTTGGATATCTATCTATTTCATATTTTCGTCTTGTACGGTTAGGTATGATTCTTCCACCTGTATATTTTCTTCCCGCTAAGTTCTCGATAGATTTACGCACACCTAAAATTTATCAAAACGATAATTAAGTGTTTTTCTTTTCTAAATCCTTTGGTTGTAGAAGTAAACTTCTTTTAAGCGTTTTCAAATCGCTAATTCCAAAATAATTATTAAATTTGGATGTTGTACTGTAAACTTTGATCCTACCAGAACTCCTGAAGTTAATAAACTCTTGATCCTGAAGTTCTCGTAGGTGGTAGTACACCTTCGACCCTCTTATCTCAAGCAATCTCTTTGTAGTAACGGGTTGTTCATATGCTATATAAGATAGTGTTTTTAATACCGAATTAGAAATTTGGGGTTTATTTGAAAATTTTTTTACAATGGGTGTGTAACTAGGCTTTAATTGAAAAACATAACTATTATCCTCCAACTTTGCAATCTCTAACGCCTTGAAAGTAACTCTGGTCTTGTTTATTAATTCGGCTAGTAACCGCTTAACTTTTTCCTTAGAGTCAGTTCCGGACGCACTTACAATCTCCTCCATAGAAATTGGGCGGCCTGCAGAGTATAATGCTGCTTCGATTCTAGCCACAATTTCTTCATTTGGTAATCTGGCCATTGTAACGTACCACTACATATTTTTCGAAATTATTATATTATCTGTGCCTACAGTAAGTTGCTTTTCTGAAGCGGTCTTTTGAAGCACTGAACCGTTCGAATCATTATGATCCAGTATGTCCAATGGCTGGGTGTTAATCTCAATTTTACCTTTCATACATAAATACAACATCGCGATAAAATATCGTGCGACTTCCAGTTCGTTCATATTTTTAACCAATTCATTGAAATTCAACTGATGTTTTTGAGAAAGCTTCTCCATTAACCTGTTTTCAAAGTCCTCTATTATTTTTTCAAACTTGATGAGGTAATCCTGAAAATTTATAACTTGAACGGGTTCTAACTTGACTTGACTCTTTCTAACAATAGGGTTGGTAAGGTCAGTAATCATATTCTCAAGAATCGATAATAGGTCTTCTAATGATACAGGATAAGAAATTTCCTTTCTAAAAGGCAACGACAGGTTAGCAATGTCGGGTATAGGAATCTTTTCTACGATGTGTTCTCTCTTATGAGAATCATCATGAACACTCTTATTTGCAATCCTTTCTAACCTAAAAATAGATTCTACTTTAAGTCTGTGTATTAGTGTAGAGGTAAGTATGGCCACGCCACATAACCTCAGATCTTTATGAGTCGAAGCGGTAAGCATCGTTAGAAGGATTTCCAATAGTTTAACTATATCAATCTTCCAAACATCGTCTCTTTGTATAAGTGATGGATTAAAAAGCAGATTCAAAGGAGGCTGAGATATTTTTCTCTTGGTTGAAAATTGCTGATCATTTACTTCAATCTCAGCCATCTCAAATCTCATTTACACCGAGAGTAATTTAAAATATTCTAATTGCTATTTGGTTATACAAAAGAGCAGCATAATCGATACTATTAACTAATGAAAGACTGGTCGAACTCATTTTCAAAGGTAAATATAAGATCATAATAAATATAGACCATGCATTATTGGTATGGATGCATAGATTACCCGTTCAAAGATTATCGCGATTATTTTGCCAGATTTAGATTAGTAACTGACATTTTCCATATAAAGCGTGACCTCGGCAACAGAATTCCCGATAAATCCTGGATGTTATACTTATTGGAAGTCTTCAATATTCAAAAACAACCAGTAGAGCTAAATTTAATATGTCAGTTTGATGATCAAAATTATTTTGAGGCGATATTTAAAGGTCACAACCAATATAGATTTAGAAAAGTATTACCACAAACAGGGCATAACTATTATAGAGAAATAAGATTTTTGGATAGAGAGTCCAGAATTGAATACTACCTGAAGAATATGAATTTGAATATCGATGAAAGCTTCAGTCTACCGGTTGATAAACAGTTGTTTGCGTTTCAGTTTTACCAGTGTTTCACTGGCATTGAATGGTGGAATCGTGTAGGCTATGAACCGTACCCGATAAGATTTGAAGTATATGTATCTAAACTAATGTACGGATATAATGATAATATTACAGATCCTGAATCAAAATTATTCTTTCCAGTTGGAACATTATATGAAAATAGAGATGGAAAAATAAAAGCTTATCCTTTGAATCTTAGGATGAATGATAGAGTAGACGGTTGTGTAAACTACACAGTTGCATAAGTTTACAAGATAAAGAGATACATCATTTAGAAAGTTTCACAAAAGAGTCGTCGGGGATCTTGATATGGCAAAATAAATCAGGATGCAAAATATGACATAGTATTTCAATCCCGGTTATAATCCTGGGGCTTGGTTTACTAAAATAAGAATGCGAATCAACCAAGTAAATTTGGTTTTCCCTATATGCTTTCAAAGACTTCCATTGTGGATCATTTATGTACTCATATTCTTGTTTAGATCTATTCAGATCAAATCCGCATGGAGCAATAATAATTTTATCCGGGTTTAATTTTTCAATTTCTGCAATAGCAATTTGTCTGGAATCCTCTCCACTGACATCATTTAAAGGATCCCCGCCAGCATTAAGTACCATTTCAGGAACCCAATGGCCTGCTAAATAAAAGGGATTTATCCAGTCAAGGAAAAGAATTCTTTCCGGAATATTGTCGTGTCTATATCTAAGATTTGATCTAATGATTCTACCGATATCATTAATCCTGTGAGTTAAATTGTTACGCAGTTCGAGTGCATTTTCTAAATTTCCGATTTCCTTACCTATATAAGTAACACTTTCGAGAATATTATAAAGATTTTTTGGGTTAATTACAAGGTTTGCCGGAGAGTAGCCTAAGATTTCATATGTTTTTTTAACTTCATTATCAAATGGTGCGCAAACTGAGCACAAATTCTGGCTTACCAACAAATCTGGTTTAATTTCTTGAATTAGCTTCTCATCAATCTTAAAAATGGGTAGACCCTTTGCAGACAACTCCTTAATCTTAACATCTATTTGTATTGTAGTTAAGGCGTGAAAATCAATTACTGGACTTATGACTTTAGATCTATTCATGGCCTCCAATGGATAAGTGCATTCGTGAGTTACCCCTTGTACTGAACTACCCAATCCAATTTCAAAGATAATTTCCGTTGCACTTGGCAGAAATGAGACTATTCTATTAAACTTAGCCAAACTTATCAACTTACAAATTAAACAATCAATTAAAATTTTGAATCTATTATAACTAATTGTATTTATATAGAGTGTACAATCCCTTAAAAAAATCGATTGTTACTTTTGAGTTTAACTTACTGCTACCTAAAGCTCTATCAGAGAAGGTATATGGAACTTCTCTGATCTTTAAATTCTTGGATTTGACCAAAATTTCTAACAAAATTTTAAAACCATCAGTATTAAAATGCATTTTTCGTACGGCATCTCTTTTTATTATAAAAAAACCAGACATTGGATCTGTCACACTTGAAAGTCCGAACATTAGTTTTGATAAATTTGTGGCAAATTTGCTTAAAAAAATTCTTTTTGCTGTCCATCCGACTATTCTTCCCCCTCGCAAATATCGGGAAGCTATGACAAGGTCACAATTGGAAATCCGGATTTCTTTTATCAATTTGTTGATATGATCAGGAGAATGAGAGAAATCTGCGTCCATGACAATGAGGTATTCACCTATTGAAGATTTGAACCCTTCATATAATGCGGAAATCAAGCCAGAGCGTTCTTTTCTTTTTATTACTTTAATGTAAAATCGGCTACCCATTTGGGGATATATTAAGTAATATTGATGTGACTGTAATCCGATATATTCTCTAATTTTATAGACGGTAAATCCATTTTTACCGCCAAACGCCTCGATTATACTACCTACTGTATCATCAGGCGAGTTATCATCCACAATTACAATCTCATAAGATTCAGTTTCAACCGTACAATTTTGAATTTGATGGAGTAAATTCACAATGTTTTCAGATTCATTATATGTTGCAATCACAATAGAAAAAGGTGGACTAGAATTGAATTTTTTTTTTATAAGATCATCCAGAGTTTTTCTACAAATCACATTTTCACTCAATTCCATTTATCACGCCAGTGTTCTAATTGTCAATTCTGGTTATTACAATATATATATATATATATATAATATACTTGATAGCGCTAAGTTAATTGTCAAGGAACCTAAAACTATTTAAGATGAGCTGGATTTCTTCCGAAATATCATCAAATTCATTATAATTTGTTGAGAATGCTAAGAGCACGGCATTATGTCTGTCTGCGAATAAAAATTCCCTCACAGTCGTAGGTCCTATATTAGAATCGTAGGTATACAAGAGCTCCTTTCCATGAACTTTCGAATTGTTGATATTGTTTATAGAAGCTATGCTCAAATTACTCAAATTAGTCATCAAAAATTCAATCTCTTTCAATAATTGCTGATTTAGCGAAACATGTTCTATTTTAGAAGAAATCGGCATTGTACTATTACTTAAATTATAATATATGTCCATCCTCTCAAGATAACGATCTGCTGGTCCTGATTGTTTTGAAACAAACGATAATCGATTTTTACCTTCTGTTAGTATCCAGTCATTAGGATAGAAAAATTCAAACCCGTGTGGTGACATAAAATAAGTATAATTTAACAGTTTAGAGGACGGGTGATGAAGTTTATGGTTAGTTATATCAATGGTGCTAACAATTCTATTTAATATTGGATTATAATAACCATAACTGCTTGGTTTGGTAGCAAAAGTCACTATATACGCAGTGGTTTCGTCAGTTAACCAAATTTGCATCACCTGTACGGTCTTGTTGTTTTCCTTGTGAGTAAATAGTATCCTTTCTCCGCTAAGGCTAGAGATATTTAAAGGAATAGCATCAACAAGCTCAAAGTCATTCAAACGAGATGCTAATACACTTTTTGCCACTTGTGAGTACTCAAGCAAAGTAGTATTAGGTTCTAAATTTTCAATACCGATATTTAATTTTCCTGGTTGTATATATGGGCTTGATTGTGGAGCATTTACGGTAATAATATTAGACACACTCTCATCTATCGGATCAATATCGACCTTCCAATCCGGTGGAAGACTTATGAAGAGAGAGAGATTACCATTATCAAAAATCTCGTACTTTGGCCATATATCATCGAATGAAGAATATGATAGTGCAATTGTAGGAACAGAAATCCCTGAAAACAGACAAATTGTAACCAATATTGGAGGAAATAAATAAAAATACATGACAGAAACCTATGTAATTGTAAAAACTATCCAACAAGTGATAGAGAGCAAACCTTTTTAAAAAAAATAATTCTATTAGGTAAATACAAATTCCATATTCCTTTGATTCGCATCTTATTTTGCCCTAGTAACTAATTAGTCTTTATTGGTTTTGAGTCAAAATCGTGTTAATAATGAAAAAGTGTAATTACCTATCTTGTTGTACAGGTCTAATAAGAATCTCATTCATATTAACATGAGCTGGCGAATCTACAGCATATAAGATAGCATTAGCAATATCTTGAGCCTCAAGGGCTTTCATATTCTTTACAGAGTCGACGAATGATTTCAACGAATCGTCGGTAATAGTATTTGTGAGCTCTGTTGCTACTACACCAGGCTCAATACAAGTAACCCTAATGTTTGATCTTTTGCTTAATTCCTGTCTTAATCCTTCACTAAAAGCTGTGATGGCATGTTTTGTTGCACAGTAAACACTTCCTGCTGGAAATATCAATCTTCCGGCAACTGAGGAAATATTCACTATGTGCCCTGATTTGTTTGAAATCATAGTTGGAAGCACCGCAGCAGTGCAATATAATACTCCTTTAATATTAACGTCAACCATCCTGTCCCATTCATTTACTTTAAGATTTTTTACAAAACTCAATGGCATCAAACCTGCATTGTTTATAAGCACGTCAATCCGATTGAATTCTTTAAGCGCCAAATCTGCAATTCTTTGACATTCAGCCCTTTTCGTTACATCTAACGAAGTTGTTAGTATGAGTCCATTCTGATTTTCAACTGTTTTCTTTAATTCTTCTAGTTTGTCGGTTCTACGTGCTCCTGCAACAATCGTAGCACCGGCCTTTGATAACGTTACGGCAGTTGAATATCCTATTCCACTGCTTGCGCCAGTAATTAAAACAACCCTATCTTTTAACATCCAATATTCTTTTGATTTCGGTTAAATTTAATCATATTCAAAGCATTACTCTTTGTCCTTACTCTCGCTCAGTCATTCTGTTTTGTTTACGTAAGAGCGGTGTCACCACCCTCTTGAACAAGGTTTGATAGTTTATAAGTTTAAATTTTCAATATGATACTAGCCAAAATATTTTTGGTCATAAGTACGATAAAACCCCTTTAATTTGTTGTCAAAAAAAGCATATATAGCCAACGGATACAAAAGGCAAGAAAAGTAAGTAGATATATAAACCAGTTAATGGGATGATTTTTTACCTTGGTCCACGATAGTCTTCTGGAAATGCATCTGCTTCCACCGTCTCAATGGGCTTTCCTGTGGGAAGCGGTGCGTTTTTATTCACTTCATAATCAAAAATTTCGGGAAAATCTATTTTAAGAATAACATTCATTCCCACCTGATATATTTGAGATTTGGGAATGTCAAATCGTTTATTATTCTCTCCAAATATAACTATCTTATCTGAGGTCTCCTTCATAACATGGCCAACATGATCCTCGTTTTTTGCCCTTACACCTTTATTGAAAAGGGTATTTGGATATCTTCCTTCATATGTAGCTAGATCAACCATACGATCTGCTTCGCCCCATGGGTCTTCCCTTCCTGCAGGCAGGGGTGCATCTCTGGGTATCGCATACCTACTTAATTCATCAAATTTTAATCCAATTAACACATTCGCTCCTACTTGTTGAATTTCTTTGATTGGTATATCAAATCGCTCATTTTTTTCTCCAAATACAACAATTTTGTCCGGTGTTTCCCTGACTACATAACCGACATTTGGCTCATCCAATGCTTTTACTCCTTTATTGAAATATTTACCTGAGGTCATACTTGATATAGGCTGAAATAGCATAAATAAACTTTTTACAGTGATATAGATAATTGGATATACTAATCAAATATATCCTCGGGTTCAGTCAGTGCAAGAAGTCAATAATCTATTACGTGTCCTTTAAGCTTCTTTAAATTTGTTCTTCAGAAAACCAATTATTTTGTGATTCCCATTTTCATTTCGTTTTAATGTATTGCAATATAGAAAAAAGTAAAATAATTCTTGATTTAGTTAAAGAATAAAAAATCATAGAAACCTGATTTTGTGTTATTACACAAAATAAGAGCAAAATCTCTTGATATATTTTTTTTTATATAATTGCGTATGTAGGTTATTAATTCGGTTTAGTGAATATCTACAATTTTAAAAATTAAGACTATAACCAATCACACTATAGCAATATCAAAAAGGTTAGACTCTAGTATCAATAATTGTTCTAGAAGAATGTACTATATCACAATAGATATATTTTCCGCTCAAAAAATGTGCATTCGGTGCTATATGGGATCGGGTCCAGAGGGATTTGAACCCTCGACCAACTGCTTCGCAGGCAGTCATTCTATCCAAGCTGAACTATGAACCCCATTTTTTTATTAATAGATTTGTATAAAATTCTTTTTAATGTTTTTAGAATTGATGAAAGGATTATAAGCACATATAGTGAAATCAAAGTTAATAATCATATTGACTTCTTTTCTAAGCGAGCTAAACAAAAAGATCCTTCTGTTTGATGGAGCGATGGGTACAGAGATTCAAAAGTATTCACCAAAAGAAAGTGATTATCTTGATAATAAAGATGGATTCAATGACAGTTTGAATTTTACAAGACCAGATTGGATAAAAAAAATCCACAAGAGTTACATCGACGCCGGAAGTGATTGTATTGAAACTAATACCTTCGGTAGTAACAAACTTAAGTTGGAGGAGTTTGGAGAAGGAGACAGAACGTTAGAGTTCAATATACAAGCTACAAATCTAGCTAAAGAAGCAGCATCTGAATCACAAAAAAAAGTGTTCATAATTGGATCTATGGGACCAACAGGCTTTTTACCCAGTTCTAATGATTCTGATCTAGGTAACATTTCTTTAAATGAGATAGAAGAGGCATTCTTTTTACAAGCCCGAGGTTTAATCGAAGGTGGCTGCGATGTACTTTTGATTGAAACGGGGCAAGATGTTTTAGAAATGAAAATGGCCGTGGAAGGCAGCTATCGAGCAATGCAAGAATTGAAAAAATCAATCCCGATAATCTCCAATGTGACTTTAGATCAGTATGGTAAAATGCTGTTAGGTACAAACATTCAATCAGCATATACAACGTTGAGTAATTTGGGGGTGGATATTTTTGGTCTGAACTGCTCAACCGGCCCAGTTGAGATGACACCAAGTATACAGTGGTTATGTGAACAAAAAGAAATCCCAATATTAGTAATGCCAAATGCTGGAATGCCTATTAATGAGAACGGGATGGCAAAATACTTGATGACACCAGAAGAAATCTCAACCAAATTAGGTGAATTTGTCAACAAATATGAAATGGTGAAAATAATAGGTGGATGTTGCGGTACTTCACCACAGCATATTTCACAATTAAGAAACATGCTAGACAATCTAAATCAAATTAATCTTAAAAAGTAATCATGATTCGCATATTTAACTATTCAACTATACACATAAACTAATTGGTTATCAGAAATGAAAATAAAATACAATGAAAATCCAAAAGTTTCTTCTGCTCTGACCTCGGTAGATCTATTCCAAAATCCGCGTCCGCTTATTATTGGCGAGAGGTTAAATTCCCAAGGATCTAAAAAAGCCAAGCAACTGGTTTTAAATAATGATTATGATGGCTTGATTGAGATTGCAAGATATCAAGTTGAAGATGGCGCACACTGTATTGATGTATGTGTTGCAACTACAGAACGTTCTGATGAAAGAGAATTCATGGAGAAACTTGTAAAAAGACTCAGCTTGGAAATCGAAGCGCCCTTAGTAATTGATTCGACTGATTCGAAAGTCATATCAACTGCGCTGCGACAAATCCCAGGTGTTCCTATCATTAATTCAATCAACCTTGAGGGAGATGGCAGTAGATTTACTGATATAACACCTTTAATGAAAAAATATGGAGCTCCTGCCATATCAATGTGTATAGGGCCCGACGGAATGGCTAAAACGTCCAGTGAAAAATTGGCCGTTGCTGGTTTGATTTTTGACAAGTCTGTTGCAATGGGTTTGAAGCCTTGGCAGTTGATTTTTGATGTGTTAACTTTTACCTTAGCAACAGGTGAAGCAGAGTATGCTAATTCGGCAAATGAAACTCTGGAGGGGATAAGATTAGTTAAAGAAAAGTACTCCAAAGTCTTAACAACACTTGGGCTAAGTAACGTAAGTTTTGGTTTACCACATGAGGCTAGAAAATACCTCAATTCTGTATTCTTATATCACGCAATTCAAAAAGGGCTTGATAGCGTAATTATCAATCCAAAGGATATAATCCCATATCCGCAAATCAATAAGTCAGAAAAGAAGAAATGCGAAGATTTAATCTTTAATAACAGTAATAATGCCCTTGCCGAATTAATTTCTCATTTTACTTCCAAAGGTAAAGTGCGACCAGAATCACATCAAAATCAAAAGCAGATTAGTGCAATGGAGATAGACTTGAATTGGGATGCGGGTAAAAGATGTTACTTTAGAATTGTAAACAGGCTCAAAGAAGGCATTGAGAGCGATGTAGCTTTGGCAATATCAGAAAGGAACTCTCAAGACCCACAAATGAAAATTCAAAATAAAGAGTTTGGTGATGGACTAAGAAAGATAGAATTAGAAGGAGACAAGGAAAAGCTGCATAAAGCTGCTGTAGAAACACTAAATGAAGTCCTTTTGCCTGCCATGAAGGAAGTGGGAGATAAGTTCGGTGCTGGCGAGTTAATACTCCCTTTTGTACTAAAATCAGCCGAAAGTATGAAAGCCGCGGTTTCAGAATTAGAAAAGTATTTGATCAAGCAGGAAGGGATTAGTAAAGGAAAGTTAGTATTATGTACTGTTTACGGAGATGTTCATGACATTGGAAAGAATTTAGTTAAAACAATTTTTGTGAATAATGGATATGAGGTCTTTGATTTAGGCAAGCAAGTACCTATTCCTGTAATAGTAAATAAGATAAAAGAGGTAAAAGCGGATGCAGTGGGATTGTCTGCCTTACTCGTCTCTACTTCAAAACAAATGCAGTTATTTGCTGAATTCTTACGCGAAAACAATATTGAAATCCCCATTTTATGCGGGGGAGCGGCCATCAATAGCGATTATATAAATAGGATTGCAAAAGGTGACGGGACAATATATAGATCGGGTATTTTTTATTGCAAGACTGCTTTTGATGGCTTAAAAGTTATGAATAGCTTGATGAGTGAAAACAAAAATGCATTCATAAAAGAGTGGTTACAAAAACTTTCAGTTTGGAAGGAGAGAAAGTACGACAATGCTGTATCAGATACAAACTTACAGGATGCGGTGAGCAGCGTTACAGCAGTAAAGGAAAAACCGATCCCTCCAAAAATAAATCATGTTTATAGACTCACAAAAACGGATTTGTCTTTACGCGATATTTGGAAATATCTTAACAAGAAGTCATTGTTTGTATTATCTTGGGGATTGAGAGGAAAGAGTGCCCCTGGACTTCGAGAGGACTACGAAAGGCTGCTCGAAGAATGGAAAAAAAAGGTTATAGATGAAAACTTATTTGACCCTCAAGCGGTCTATTCTTACTTTAAGTGTAGAAAAGTGGAGAAAGATAGTCTTTTGGTGAAGTATATAGGCGAGAATCAAACTGAATCCGAATTGATTTTTAAGTTTCCGAGATCTTCCAATCAAGAACACTTGTGCCTTGCGGATTACTTTGACTCAGAGGAGGATGATATAGTCGCATTTCAATCAGTAACCATGGGAAATCATGTTGCTAATATTATTGAAGAGTGGAATAAGCAAGGCCGTTATACAGATGCATATTATTTGCATGGATTAGCAGTTGAATCTACAGAGGCGCTTGCCGACTGGATTAATTACAAGATAAAAGAAGAGCTGATGTTAAAAGAAGGAGGCCTGAGGTATAGTTGGGGTTATCCAAGCTGTCCGGATATTACGCAACATTTTCTTGTTTGGAAATTATTGAATCCATCGGTCAACGGGATGACGCTTACGGAAATCGGACAAATCATCCCTGAATTCTCGACTGCAGCCATAGTCGTACATCATCCTGCGGCACAATATTTTACATTATGATACACGATGACTAAATTACCTTCTTCAGTTACCCCCAACTTTATTATATTACTCTAGATGCTGCATTCTAATGGGTAAAGTAGAAAAAGGGGTAAACTGTAGTGTAATGGGATGCTCGGAGTCTGCCGATAGATCAATGAGTCTTAGTAAGGCAAAAATGTCACCTGATTTAGACTTTGACAATACAAAAAAACGCGTTTACCTATGTAGAAATCATTACAAAGACTGGAAAAAATCTACAAAGTCAGACCGCGAAACTGAAAGGATGAGATGGGATTAGATTTTTTGTGTACCTGACCACAAATTAAAGCAAAATGAGAAAATTTTTTTCTTTTCGAATGGTATAGAACTTTCTACTAGTAAATTGCATTATAAGTATGTAAAGTAACCTATGATGAAAAAAGTAATAAACAGCTTTACTTGAAATTAATTATTAGCGAGTTGATTTAAAGTTTGGCTTTAAGTAATGTACCTAGGGTTGTTAATACAAGAGAATTAGACAATAAGAGATGGTTTGTTAGGGGCTTGCTCTTATCTGCGGTATTAACAATCTTAGTTACAAAGGTTTTCCTAACTATTTATGTTATAGATATGGGTGTAGGAATTTACAGCATACTAACGTCTTTTGTGTTGTTTAATATTTTATTTATTTCATACTTTAAATATAAAGATCCGTATTGGAAAGTCTTTGATAAGAAAATTCCTGAAAATGAACTGCCTCTAGTTTCGATTGTTGTTCCTGTAAAAAATGAAGAGGCAGATATTACTACCTGTATCCAATCATGTATTGACCAAACTTATAAGAAAAAAGAAATCATAGTCATCGATGATGGGAGTACAGATAGGACGGGCGAAATTTTGGATCAAATCAGAAAAGATAACCCGACTACCAATCTGAATGTTGTGCACCTCCAAGAAAGCGTCGGGAAAAAAAAGGCAATTGAGACTGCCAGTAAGATCGCGAAAGGCGAAATATATGCATTTATGGATAGCGATTGTGATATGGCACATGATGCCACAGAGAAGGCGGTCAAACTTTTCTATTCAGACAAACAACTAGGCGCTGTTACAGGCCACGGTAGAGTTAAGAATCGCCATGCAGGCGGGTTTACAGACCACTTTCTTGAAAAATTGCAGGATGTATATGCAGATGGAGCCTGCAGAGCCCAAAAAGGGATGGAAAGCGTCTTTTCATCTGTCACATGTTGTGCCGGCTCACTTAGCTTCTACAGAAGAGATGCTATTCAAGATTTTATTCCTCAGTGGGCTAGGGACAGGTTCCTTGGAATGGAATTCAAATTTGCAACAGATAGAAGGATGACTGCACATGTACTATCAACTCGTCCCCCCAAGATTTATTATAAATCTAAAAATCAACAGCAAGCCGCTGTTCCTATTCTAAATGGGGCTGGATATACTTCTAAAAATATAGGATCTGATCATTCTGATGGTAATGAGTTTTCTGCAGATCAAAATCAAGAAGTAAATGGGTACTGGAAAGTTTTGTATTCACAAAGTATCAAAGTCAATATCGGTGTGCCACCTACGTTAGAATCACTAATTAAACAACAAGTTAGATGGAGAAAGAGTTTCATCAGAAGCCTATTTGCAGCTGGCGGGATTTTCTGGAAACGACCGTTCTATGTGGCGATATTATACTATTTACAAACATCCATGAAATTTATCAGGCCATACATAGTTGCTTCCACAGTTGTCTTCATGCCCCTGATGGGAGATTATATTACTCCAGTTGTGTGGTTTGCAGGGGTCTTATTCACAGGAATGATTTATGCAGTTGATTTCAGACTTCGCAACCCTGGTGATAGAAATTGGTTATATAGGCCTTTCTTTACACTGCTATCTACATATGTATACACATGGCTTTTGATATATGCCGCTATTACCATAAAGAAGACAGGTTGGAGATAGATGGTCGAATCACAAAATCATTTGTTCGCATTAGGATAGGTAAAGTCTTGGATACACAAACTTCTTCTAATAATTTAGATGTAATCTTAATAGGGTTGGGAATGACTGTTGGATTTTGCATAATCCTGATGCACCTTACAGGCATGTGGCCTTGTCAATTACTTAATGTTACAGGCAATATCATTCAGGTAGATAAGTACCAAAATTCAAATGAAGCGATATACCAATTTACATATGAAATGCATTACTGGTTAAAAGGTCTTTTCCGATGTAGTTAATTTTATTACGTTCATCTAAAACTATTTCATCAAAATAGCGCAATACTGTTACCTCAGAAATTTTGGGTGGTTCTATAGTCCTCCCTTCAATTAGGTCTATGATCATCTTCGGAAAGTTCGCGCCTGCCAATGTGGTAAATATTGTGCCACCTCCAAGTCTTGGGTTAATTTCAACAAGTCTAAAGTCATCAGACTTGTCTTTTTTAACTTGAATACATGAAGGTCCCACTATTTTTAACTTTGTAACTATCTTCATGGATTCCTCTATCAAATATTTATTAAGAACTATTTTACCTTTTGTAGATATACCACTCTTTGTTTGCAACCTTAATCTAGGTACGGATACAATTGGGTTTGCCTCAAAATCACTCATCACATCTATTGTATATTCGTCGCCAGGAAGATACTCCTGATAAATCATATTCTCATATTTTGAAGCCACATACTGCAACTCCTTTTCGTCACTGACCTGTATAATATCTCTACTACCCTTCCCATACCTGGGCTTGGCAATTACGGGAAATGTATTTATTTCTTGTGGATTTAGAGTGGTAAATGGTAGATTAAAATCCTTGTTAAGATGATTGAATGTACTAATTTTATCTCTGCAGATTTCCAAAACATTCCTATCACTGACCACTGGAAAAGCACCATGCTTTTTCAATTTGGTTTTAAATTCACTGAATGGAAAAATATCATAACCTGAAGAAGGCATCAAAACCTCTATGTTATATCTATCTATAATATTCAATAAAACTTCTATATAGTCTCCTGCCTCGGCCTCAGGAATTACTTCATAATAATCGGATAAATAAAAACCAGCCGACAAATTATTAGAGTCTGTAGATAGTATTTTTCCTCTAAAATCTGACAATCGTAATGATTTTATCGTATTAATGCCAGCCGGTGCGGAAGCACCTGGTATCAATACTGTGGAAATTTTTCTACGCAATCGGCATCCGTTTTTAATAGAGTTATTTTAATTTATGATATAAATATTTTTGAACGTTATCACAAAGAAACATTATAAAAGATATCAGAATAACACTTTTACGTAATCATGTTACTAAACAGACAAGAGGATCTGCATATTCACTGTAATTATAACGATCACTCAGACGCAGATTTGACCTCTTCTAATATTATTCAAAAAGCGGAACAAAAAAAATTAGAGAGAATAGCAATTACTGAGCATGTAAGAAAATCATCAGTTTGGACTAGAAAATATGTAAATGAATTAAGTAGTCAAGCATCTAGATCTAAAATTAGAATTCTAATTGGTTTTGAAGCCAAAATTTTGCAAAATGGCGAAATAGACTGCCCAGAGGAATATTTGTGTGGTGATTACTTTGTAATAGCAAGCTTTCACACTAGATACACAAAAGAGCAGTGGTATACCGCACTCATTAAAGCAATTGAAAACCCTTTTGTTAATGTGATTGGGCATTTGGCGCCTGAGGCGGGATTTGTATTGTCTGATTCAGAGATAGAAAAAATAGGTGAGTACTTGATAGAAAATAAAAAAATAATTGAACTGAATGCAAAGTATGTGAGACCTCCAATTCAATTTCTTAATATCTTCAAAAGACAAGGTGTTAAATTTCATCTGGGTAGTGATGCTCATTCGCTCAAAGAAATAGGCAATTTTGATAGAATAAACCATTTGATAAATCTTATAGAAAAGTAATAAGATATAGTTAAAAAGAAACTTAATTAGATATGTATGGTAAAAAGGTTTGGGAAGTAACACGGTAGCCACTATTGACGGTGACAGTAAGTTTAATGCAATTTTTTCAAAATATCTGAATTCATCAGATTCAGACATTAGCAAATTTATTGAATCAATACCGTCAACCTTCGATGATGCAGTATTAGCGTTAAATAGAGACGTGGTTACAATAAACAATGAATGTGTAGTCTCAAACCGTAACCATCTAAAGGCCATTGTTGCAAAATTTCACAATAAGGCGGGGACGTTGGATGAGAAGATTGAGAGACAAATTGAGGCACTAGATGAACAAAAACAAAAGATAATTGTTGGTATACACCAACCAAACCTGTTTGCCTTTAGTGGTGTATTTAAAAAAATAGTTCTTTTACAGGAATTAGCAAAGCACATCAACAAGGACACCTACTCTGTGATACCTTTGTTTTTAATTATAGATCATGATTTTATGGATGACAAATGGATGCATGTAGCTAAATTACCTAGCATAAGAAGCTCAAGCGGGGTGCTGGATTTAAGATATCCCATTACGGAATCCCAAAGATGGAAGATATCAAGTAAAACTGAGCCTCCAACCAGATCCATAATCAATGCATGGGAGGATCAAATCTATAATTGGATTAGGAATAGTAACCCTTTACCAAAACCCGTAATAAAGGCACTATACGACAAATACAGACGCTTTTGGAATGTTGTTGAAGAATCAATGGAAATAGCTGAAACCTACTCTGAATTTAATTCAATAATAATGTCAAAAATTTCAAACACTATCTGGGGCTATAATATATTATTCGTAAATCTGTCAGACATGTCGGATGTTTTTAAGAATGGGTATAATTTCTTGCTTTCTAAAAATTCAACTTATTTGCATTCTCTTGAAAAGTCAGAAACTTATTTTAGGGAGCGCGGAATTTTTACCGGGGTCAGTGCTAATTTAAATAAGCATTCAGCTTTATGGTTACACTGTAGTTGTGGAAGTAAGGCGTCATCCAAAATACGTATTAACGGCAAAGATGATGAAGCAACTTTAATAGGAAAATGCATATCCTGTAAAAAAGATTTGTTACTCCCAATTGGTAAAAGAGACAAAATTTCTATTCCAGAAGACAAATTGTCAAGAGTATCACCAAGAGCAATACCTATCTTGCTATTACTTTCTAGGGAACTATCGATTACAGGTTATGTATCAGGTACAGGTGGCAGTATCGGATACACATTGGTAGGAAAGAAGGTTTTTGATGATCTCAGTGTGGAATTACCTACAATGATTCTTTGGGCTGGGGATGATGTCTATACAGGATTTGCCCAAAAGCAGGCATCTGTGTACCTTACAGAAAATAATATAACAAATATTCCCACTTTTCTATTAGAATTAGACAAGCAGTATAACGATTTGAGAAGCAAAATTGAACCCCTAATAAGAAAAAGAGATAGTGTCTATAAAAATGACGAACAATTAGAAAAATTGTTAAGTGAACTGTTTGATTATAAACAAAAACAAAGAAAAATTAAAGAATTACAAAGGAACGTTCAAAAATCAAGGAACGCCTTAAAATTAAAGCCTTGTATTATAGATTACGCAGTCAATCTCGGAATTAGGCAAATAGAAAGAGAATGGTCTAGCAAACTGGTTAACAACAACGATCTTACAAAACCAGTGTACATTAATTAAATTATCTATAAATAACAAATTCATGAAGACCATAAATACTATTGTAACGTCGGTAGGCGGAATAGTTGCCCAAGGTATAATAAAATCCTTAAAATTCCATGATTTATATGAGAAAAGAGCTGATCATAGGTACAATATCCTGGGTACAGATATCAGTTACGAAGCAGCAGGATTATATAGGTCAGACAGATTCTGTATTATAAAAAAACCGTCTGCTCGCAATTACCTTAAAATTATTAGCGATTTATGCAATAAAAATAAGATTCATGTTTTGTTTGTTGGCTCTGATGTAGAGCTCCCCATTCTTTCTAGCTATAAAGATGAGATTGAAAATAAAACAGGTACCAAGGTGATTACTGGTCCGGAAAAAATTGTAAGAATGTGTAGAGACAAATACTTGACTCATAAGTTTTTGGAGTCTAATGGTTTAAATTGTATTCCTACGTGTTTACCTGATCAGATTGGTTCGTTCTTAGAGAAGGAAAACTTTCCCTTAGTAGTCAAACCTCGGGAAGGTTTTGGATCAAAATTATTCCATATCGTCAACGATATTGGGGAGTTGAACTTTGCCCTAAGAGCGATTGAAAAAGCGAATTGGAGTCCCATGATCCAGAAATATCTTAAGAGCGACGCAAAGGAGTACACCACAGGAATCACAATGGACCAAAACGGGAAAGAATTAATGTCATCTATTACTTTAAGAAAGATTTTAAAACATGGTCAAACTTACAAGGCATTTATTGATAAATTTCCAACCGTCAGTAACATCTGCAATAAAATTGCGAAAATATTGGGAACTTCCGGTCCAATTAATATTCAAACAAGAGTTGATGTTGATGACAATAAAGTAAAGGTTATAGAAATAAACCCTCGATTTTCAGCAACTTGTCCTATGAGAACGGTAGCAGGAATTAATGAGCCTGATATAGTAGTTAGAAACGCTTTATTTGACGAAAGTGTAAAAATCGAAGGATACAGACACTTAATGTGTTTGAGATACTGGAACGAAACTTACATAGACAAAAGGGAAATAGAAAAAGTCAAAAAAATGGATCAAACAGTAGTAAAGGAATTGAGTTCAGAGATATTTGACTATTTTTAATATGTTCTTTGACGTTACCACTTAGATACTCTAATTATTTCAAATGCCTCAGCAAATTTGCAGTTTAGCTGATATCCTCTGTATGCTGCCCTTCCCACTATTGCGTCGATCCAAATAGGACCACATCGAGCCTGCTGAGATTCGAAACATTCAAGGGCTGATTTTTTTGGTTCTAGATAGTCGGTCATATCAATGAATAATTGAGGTCTAAACGCTTGCTCTGTTATGCCTCCAGGAATGGTAGTTTCGTACATGTACAAATCTGTAGTATCCCTACTACCTGAAATTACAGATTTAGTTAACGCTTGGTGGTCTTGATGAGAATCTCCAATCCACTGGGTAAATACTGCAGCAGGTTTATAATCCAGAATATATTTATCCATAATTCCGATAAGTTTTCGGCTATGGATCATCTGCTCAGGCGGCAGATCTAAAAAGTCTGGCTCAGGACAACCCATAACCTTTGACGATCTGATTGCCTCCATTTTTCTCTCTTCTTTCTTATCATGTTGAGTAAAATTAGGTAATGTAGCTATTACCATCTTAACATTATATCCTAGTCGAGATAACTTTGTGACAGTTCCGCCCATGCCTATCTCTATATCATCTGGGTGTGCCCCAAATACAAGGATGTTCTCAGATTTTGATAAACGTGACATTCGATTTCATCTATCTTAATGCTTTAATTATCTCGCAATCCTTTTCCTTACATGCTGCAGTTGATTCGTCAATATTATGAAAATATTCCCTATAATCCTCATCTATTTCCATAGCGGCTTGCAATATCTTACTTTTTATTGTATTAGATGAATTGATAAACATCTTTGTATCTTTGGGTAGGCAGTGACCTCCTATTCCATCTCTTGGC
>JAPSGR010000034.1 GCA_031177355.1 Candidatus Nitrosocosmicus sp.
CTGCAAATTCCCCAAGCCAAATTTGATCTACTGAGACAAGGTCTACAGGATTGCCACTTGATAATCTATCCAATAGCTGAATTCTTGTTTCATCATAAGGAAATTCAGTATATTGTAGGTGAATATTCATTTCCGAGTGTCGTTTATTGAGTTCGTCGAGTGCAACCTGGAACAATTGATTCCAGTTCCCCGAACCACCTAGGTCGTCAACTAAACCTACAAGGGTAACGTTATTCTTTTCAAGTGATGAAATTATACCTATCGACTGGATTGATGGTAGAAGAGTGAAAGAGCTATATTCGTTTTTGTATGGGGTCGACCTTTCATCTGATAGATTGGTGGAAATGGTAGTAGCTAGTACAGATTGTAAAATGATGGGTATTGTAATGATGATCAATAGCAGCATTATAATACCAACAACTGTCTCCAAATTGAAAATGGAATATTTGCCATTTTTGCATAAATGCGATGGCTTACCTGATTTCATTTTACTTGATCTTCACTCTCTTTACCTTCAACTATGTGATATAATTCTCTTTTAAAAGGACCATGTTTTATTCCCCGACGTCGGCTTCGCACACATACCCGTTTGATATTATTTTATACCAATGTATGCTTAATATTGTAAATTATTGATACATATTGACAAATCTAAACTAGGTCTGTCAGAATTCAAAAATTTTTTATCAGTTATATCTTTACTATAATTCTTTGAGTCAATAATTGATATAATGAATAACATAGTATTCAAATCATTTTGAATAAAAATAACTTTATAAACTTTTGTCGTTTGATGGATTAGCTGTATTTCGCTGGTTATTTATGTATAATTTTATACTAGCAGATATTAAACGACTAACTCTAGATAATATTATTAATATCCATTTTCTAACTACTTGAAGATCTGATCCATGTGTATATATTTATGGGAAAAGAAAGAGAAATAGGTATTATCTTACTTATTTCAATTATTGTATGTTCAAATAGTTTATTATTTTATATTCAAAATATAACCGCTGATGACCTAAAGAAAAGTGTATTTGAACAACAAAAAGACCTTCAACTTCAAACCACTAGTGATATTGCTCAACATATTGCCTCAGATATTAGTTTGGTTAAGTCAATGCTTTATGGCTTGGCAAATTCATATTACATACAGTCGGGCGAATTGAATGGCCACAATACTACAAAGCTATTAAATGAAGCTTATAAGGAACATAACATTACAATCGACAGCTTATTTATCTTAGACAAGAACGATGTTATGGTAAATACCATATCTACACTACCCTCAGAATTTTATCTCGGAGAGGATTTCTCATTTAGAGATTGGGTAAAGCAGACAAGAACCAATCTCAAACTAGTCTTCTCTGATGGAGATTTTGAGCGGCAACAGATGCTCAGAAAATTCATTTCATTCCCGATACTAAATCAAGATACTAGACAATATTTAGGAATGATAGTAACTTCGATACCCACAGTATCATTTTTTGCACACTACGGAAATGTTCAAGATGTCAGCTCAAAGTTTTTGGTTGTATATGATAAAAACGGTTTAATTTTGGCCAATGGTGCAAGTCAGGCACTCGTAGGACAAAACTTCTTTGACAACTATACGCAGGATTTTATCAATCATAATAAAATCTTAAATGATCTGACAACTGATTTGTTAAATGGCAAATCTGGATTTGCACTTTATGATTACGGACTTGGCGAAAGATTGACGACTCAATATCCTGCATATGTGAACAATCAACCTATATTTTTCATTCAGGTAGTTACACCCACGGAAGAAATTTATTCAAGGATCGACAACGCACTTTCTGAGCAACGAACCGAAATCGTTTCCCTGTCTATCATTGCCAGTATTATTGCTATAATGATCTTGGTAATTTTACTTAGACGGTGGAATGTAATTTTGAGAAGAGAAGTAAAAAGGAGAACACAAGAGCTAGAAGATTCTTATAACGAAATTAGACACTATCTAGTGGAACTACTAAAGGATCGTTATAAAGGTAACAAACAGTCATGATTTAATCAAATACTGCTCGGTTTTACAGACAATATCGAAATTATACCTATGATTAGCTATTTAACCGCATCCTAACTCCATAGTTCTTTTCCAATAGTTGTACCATTATCTGATCATTCATACCAAATTTTTTCAGATTCTCCATATGCGATTTACTCAGATCTCTAAAAAAATTTTCAAACCCTGCTGGAACATATATCAATAGCAAGTTACCATACTCTTGTCCAATTTTTTTATATGAATGAACTGTACCTTTTTCAAATTTGAAGAGCATTCCTGGAGAACCTTTCTTTGCCTCTTTTCCATATATAAATGAAAATTTTCCCTCCATCACATAAATAATTAATGTTTCATTACTATGCAGATGGGGAGGTACTTCGGTTTCAGAACCTGGAGGAAAGTAAGCTTCCAGTATTGAATATTTTCCTTCGGTATGTTCGCCTGGGAGGATTATCCTGAAGTTAATTCCATCTATAGTATGTTGATGTGAGTTTGTATCGGAATTGTTAATATTTATGTTAATATTCGAATCATCTGAATTCACAACCATAATTTTACAAAAGTATTATTTAAGATTATTTGAAAAGGTATAGAACTAGAACTATAACTGATGTATTCTGTTGACGAAATAAGATTAAATCAAAGTATAGTTCTCTATTCTAATTCGGCTTGTAAATTTTGTTCAGTATTAGAATATTCCAATCGTTTTAATTTTGATTTACCGTCTTTAAGAGATACCATTCCATAATACGTGTGTTCATCTCCTTCCTCTGATGGATGTTTGATCACTACTTTGAATACCGTGTATTTATATAAATATACTAAGTATTAAAGATATTGCTAATAAAACCCAATATCAAGATAATAATAAACATAAAATAAGTTAAGATGACAAATTATAAAAGCATGAATTGGTGCTTCTATTTTTTGTTATGTATCAAAAAGAAAAAAATTAAATTTGTGATAATTTTACGTGACGAATCATAGGAGAATTATATTCATATTATTTGGTAACAGCATTGAAAAATTTTTTTAATTTTTAAACTGAATTAAAATTTTTTGATTTCATTGATAGTAAATGTTAAATAGATTTTAAAATTTTAGAATTTAAACTTAAGAAATCTATATTGGATTGATATTGAAAACTTATTCTTTATATCTGTTAATTTGCAGGTTCACAGATTAGAAATCTGTTCATTTTATTAAAACAAATAGGACAATGTTTATAGTCCCCTAAATACTTGGAAGGAAAATTTGATAACATTGAAGCCATCCACAAACAATTATTACATAATAAGAAATAGTTGTGTCTCATTAAATCACGTACATCTCGTTTAACCTTTTGACTGTACTTTTTCTTTGTTTCGTTATAATATGTAGTTGACACGTACATCCGATAGTTGAATTTAGTATTTATTAATTTTGAATTTTTTGCAATAAAAATTATTGTATAATAAAACTAAATGCTATGCAATTATTTAAGTGCAGGAAAAGTTCAATATATTATAGCGGATATATGCCTAAAATTAGAGATAACAAAAAGGGACAAATTACAAGTGAGAGCATAACCTTTAGGATTGAAAAATCGATATTAGACGAACTAAGGTTAGAAGCAGATCAAAAAATGGAAAGTGTCAATACGCTGGTGAATCAAATAATCAAGTCCTACATACAATGGCATAAACCGGCTAGAAAAGCAGGATTGGGTTATTTCTCTAAAGTTCTTGTAGCTAAAACAATAAACTGCCTTACAGATGAACAAGTGATAAAAATGACAGAAGATTTCTGCAACCATAATCTAAAGGATATATCTCATATGTTAAGGACAGCAAATACTTTTTCGTCCTTTATGAATGGACTCTGCGCTTGGTTGGATTCTTCACGCTATGATTTTAGAATCGATAGTTTTGATGGTACGGACATTTACGTTATCCAATTTGATATGGGAAGAAAATGGTCTCTTTATTTTAAAACGCAAATGCAAATAGCATTTGAGCAATTCAATATAAAAGACGCAAAAGCAGAAATGACTGATAATACAGTAATACTTAAAATAAACAAGTCAAAATAGCCAACAAATATTGTATTTGTTGAGATAACTATTTTGGAATGTCGCCAAATGCATCGCTATAAGTGGAAGATAGCTCAAGAAAGAAAAAATTAAAATATCAAGGGAATGGTGGACGATACATCCACTAAACAAAAGAATACGGACTACTAGTTGATTCTGGATACACTTCACTGAATTAAAGTAATATCTTCTCAAATCTGATAAATCAGATTTTATTCGAAATCCGGAGATTAAAAACAACCCTTCATTTTTTTCAAATAAACAGATAACCATTAATAAAAATAGCAACAATCATGCTGCATAGGACGCCCATCATGAGAAAGACAAAGAAATTTCACTGATTTAGATGCTGTACAGTTATCTTCTGCCTTTTCCATGTCAAAGAGGTAGTGCCCTAGGATCATTAGAGCCGTTTTTTCAGTCTCATTTGCTATTCTATCAATTTTATTGTTGTTGATTTCGTAATCTTGGTTATATAGTGACTGGTCTAGTAATTTTTGAGTTTTTTGCCTCTTAAAGTTTAAATGAATTTTAGTGTCAATATTTTTAGGCAATTCAAATTCTTGTCGTTTTTTATTAACGGAGGCAATCTGCCTCAATATTTTTATTGCTGCATTTTCAAGGCCAATTACTTTTCCAATTCTTGTTTCTATCTCATTTTTTTTGTCATGTACGGGCTGATTCAAATTTGAAATGCTCTGCAATCTATCCGACACATCCAACTGTTTATCCTGATACTGATCTTCCACTTGATATTCACTATTTCTCTAATTAATTGACTAATATTTATTAATTCTGAATATTCTGAAACAAATTGCATGATATAAAGAAAATTAAGTTATTGCAATTATTTAAGTGCAAAAACAGCAGCAAGAGAGGAAGTGCCTAATTATGGTAATACTGTGCTGTTAACTTTACTCCATGACAAAAAGAAAGTAAAAGAAGTACCATATTGTAGACGTTGTTTAGATGCATATCTAAAAGTACAAAGGTGAAGTTACATTAGAAGAACAACAATCTATAAGTCTAAGCAGCCACTGTCATCTCTTCAAAACATCTTTGTCTTTAGGTAAAATAACTTTCCTGTTATAAACCAAATCATTTTTCATACCGACAACAATCTTAAAGGTAACAGTACATGACAAACAATTGCAAAAAAATTTAAAGTCCAGTATATAAAACCATAGTCAATAACATTTTGAAAATCATGCAAAAAATGATTAGGAATACAAAGTTGATATTAGAGGTAAAGGTTTTATTGAATAATTCAATTTTAAGTTTCTTTGAATGATCTTAATTAAAAAAAATATCTAGATGCTGATAATAAAAAAGTGTTACGTATTAGCAATAGTGGCGCTCACTCTTCACGTAGCATTTATTTCACCAGCACTAGTCTAGGAGGTATAGCTAAGATTATTCTCGAGGTCGTGAATGACTAAACCTTCAATATAACGTTGTTAAGACTATTATTTTTAGTTAATATCTTTTTTACTTGTCAAGACTCAATTCAATCTTGAACTGTTATTAGCCATTGGTATGATAGATCTATATGTCTTATTATGTTATAAAGTATTTGAAGAATAATTGGTAATTATGGCTAGTTGGATGGGTCCGAAGAATCTAATTTAAAATGAATTTAGTAAATCAAATAATTGAAAGTAACTGCTTATAATATCTACCGTATTCGTAAAAAAATAGTATAACAATATTTATGATTTTCCCTCAGAATCGTTTCTGACGGTTTTTTTAGATGATTTCATGACAATTTTACTTCCCAAAAGGATTATAAATGCAATATGAAAGACCTCAATAGCAATCGCCGTTTCGCCTATCATGCCTCCTCTTCCAGTTATTGGATTGCCTGGGATCCTTGTAATGATCCAAATAAGGGTAAATGCAACTGTTCCTACTATACCTATGTAGTCCCAAATTTTGCCCCAGATCTTCACTGTCGGAATTATCCAGAAAACTTGTGCTAGTCCCCCAACTAGAAACAAAGTAGTCATTTGAGTATTAAAAGCAGGTAACATACTTAAATGAAGAATTCCTGCAATACCTGTACATACTGCCGCGGCGATGGAAATTAATAGAATCTTATTCATATTAATACAAGGCAATAAAACTATTTAACCAACTTTTTACTGTGTTAGTCTCTGTCCTTCTGAGTCTTTTTTTTGGTTCTAATGTCGTCTCTTCACTATTTTTCTCCTTTAGTTTGGTGTTCCACGTGCACTTGAAACAATTACGAATACAATGGTGGACTTGTTATTCTACGAAAATAATACTTTACTTTCTATATTTAGTTTTGATTTAAGAGTTTTTGATCTCATCCTTGCTTGTTTCATTATCACATCTCTAGCAATCAAGAAAAACTTTTCTTTGTTCATAACTACCTTCTTTTTATTGATTTAGCAGGTCCGCCTGTAACAATAGCTTCTATTTTTAATGGCAGGGGCACTGCATATAGTCCTTGCTCTCAATATGAATTAGTTGACCTTGTGGATTCAGAAAAGGGATGTTGGAATAGGTGGCATGTAGACCTAACTCAACATTTCAAGAAAATGGACAATTTGATGAAGGAGCCGCTAATCCACCATGGCTATGGAAGGAACTAAAATTAATTATCCAAAATAGTGACGAAGTCGGATTAATTCGGATTGACCACGCAAAGTTAATAAATCGATTGTTCAAACCTGGCAAAGGTAGATAAAACTTCAGTTCTAAATATATTCGTTGCTTGGATGGGACTTCTTAGAATTTACCAATTTAGGCTGTTAACAAAATTAATATTTTATTAGAGAGATAAATCATAATACATCTGTATATTTTTGAATTTTACTACACCTGCAAGTCATCCGTTTAACTTCGTAAAGATTGTATCTGTTGTCTTTATTGTTGTATTATTGAATCATCCTTGTCAAGCCTTTTCTTCAATTGCAAATATGTCAGTGGTTAAGAATAATTCCTGGATTAGCGAACGAGATAATTTGAACATAAGTTTAAGTCTTAAACCGCAAGTGCCTGTAATAGATCAAGTTACTAGACTATCCTTTGAGGTAAGAAACCTTAATGAATCTATGCTAATAGATAACCTGAACACAAAGGTTACTCTAACAGATCATGACGGCCGACTGTATAAATTTGAAAATAAATTCATTCCAATATATGGAGGTCACTTTTCAGTTGATTATATTTTTCCAGATGATGGCGAACATAGAATAATTTTGCAATTGTATAAGAATACTACGCCCTTTACAGTAAGTTCCTTTGATTTGGTAATACCTCATCCAACATCTCCATCTCAAAATGAAAGATTATTAAATCTATTCACTGACTTTTTCAATTCACTTTTATAGATAATTGATTGATCTTGCTAATATAATATAGTATTGTATATCTAGCCAATTGTATAATGTATTAATAAAAAAACAGTCATTTGAATATCTGAGACCTAACGCTTGATTAAATGAGTAGAACATCGTCTATATAATAATGAATTTGACGTTGTTATTATATAGGATTGGATTGGATTTGATTCAACCTTTAACTGTATCCTTATGTGCCCAAACTCAAAGATGCTTATATCCGCAAGGGGCCCCATGCGTTAAAACTTAATTTCCATTAGTATCCGACAAATTATTATTTGATACAATTGAATATTCTAAAATGCATTATTTATGTAATTTGGTATTAATTAACAATATCGATGTACATATTGATACTATTGAAGTAGGCATATCTTGTTAAACAGAAATAAAACCCCCGGCCGATAAGTGGCTATATATTATATGATATCAATTATTGATTAAATAACTAATATCCCATTGTTAATCTGAATTCACCAACTGAGGGTTAAAGAACCATTACGTTATGTAATTCTTTACAACTATAAATTTATTTAATGTTGCAATACTATGATTTGAGGAAATATTTTTTCTCTATCAATTCTTCACGTTCAAGTTCTAATAGCCTATCAGAATATATAGTACTACTTATTTTAGGTATCAGTTCCTTAATTTCATTGGATCAAACGTTTCCATGAATGGTTAAATTCTTCAAAATATGCAAAGACTATCTTCTTCCTAGTAGATCCCATATGTCTGCTAATTCACATTTTTCTTCGTTCCTCGTTGTTAAGTATTATATTGCTACCAATCATTAATATTTAACAATAATTTTAATTGTATAGAGGATTAATGGATAATCGACCGAATACTATGTCAAATAGTGATTACTAACTAAGTAATGTATTACTACCAAACTTAATAGTTACGTCCTATAACTATAATATATGATTACACAATACCTGAATAACAAAAAAAATGATAAAAAAAATCAAAATGTGAGTCTCAAAAATATAGATCATCCGCATGATAATTTAGGGAAAGACATCCACGAAAGGATAATAGCAGATGTATCGGAGCGCCGCTTTGTTGGGGAAGATGAACAGGCTGATAACAAGGCGATTCATCTACAACCAGGTCGCTGGACAGAGTTTGATCCCTTTCTTTTATTGGCTGAGGACTGGTTTAGCACCAGAGGTTTTGACTGGCATCCCCACAGAGGGATTGAGACAGTAACTGTTGTAATAGAAGGCAAACTTGAACATAGTGACAATAAAGGAGGTTACGGAGTATTAGGACAAGGCGATGTACAGTGGATGACCGCTGGAAGGGGTCTTTTACATAGAGAAATAGCTTATGAAGAACAACCAGTCCATACGCTTCAGTTATGGGTTAACCTTCCTGCTGACAAAAAAATGGTAGAGCCAAGATATCAGGATCTCAAAAGAGAGCAGGTGCCCGTCAGGAGAGGTGATGGATGGGAAGCAAGAGTATTATCTGGAAAATCGGGGGAGATTAAGGGACCTGCAGCAAATAATGTCCCTGTGACGATGGTGGATGTACATTTTAGCAATGACAAGTCGTTCTTCTTGCAGGAAATTCCTGCGGGTGAAGAAGGTTTTGTCCTTGTCCTTTCCGGAGAAGGGATTTTTGGCCTGAATAAAACAATAATAAAAAGTGGCCAGATTGGCCATTTATCTAAAACCAATCCGAATGTTGGACCTACTAGATTAACAGTGAATGCAATTAACGGCCCAATGCGTTTTATACTTTGGAGTGGACAGCCCTTACATCAACCAGTGGTTGCGCATGGACCATTTGTAATGAATACTAAAGAACAGATAGTCGAGGCCTTTGCGGATTACCGTACTGGTGCTTTCGGCCAAATTCCGTCATAAACCCTTTGACATTTGACCAAATGATTGGAAAATATCATTATGTCAGGCATACAATAACGCTATATGTAAACCAACTTATACTTAGATCATGAATTTTGAAAGGATTTAGTCAAAGTTACCTTGGCAAGTGAAATTCCTCCTAAAACTTTGAAACATATCGAGATTGCTGGAAAAGGTAGCACTTGTTAATGTTGATGGTCATCTCTATACAATAGAAGTGCGGTGGGACATATGAAGACCAATATGTCTAAGGGTCAAATTCGAGTTAGTGGTAAAAAGAAAATAATATCTTGTCCTTTACATTATGCTATCTTCGATATCATTACTGTCAAAAGCTCAGTGACCCAGAATGTCTACAATGGGGTTCATTACCAAAAAATATTGAGGACTTGGAGTAATTAATATATCAACTGGAAAATGAATTAGATGAAGGGAAAGTCATCCGAATGGATAAAGGGGTGTAAAGACGGCTGGTTCAATTGGAATAAATGCGGCACCAACTATCCACATGGAAGCAAAGAGTTCTATGAAGGTTATAAAGCTGGGTGGATGATTAAATGGCGAGAAGATTGTCTGCTTTAACTCTCATGTTATTTGTGGATATAAGCAGAAAGAGGGTACCCATTACTGTCCAATAAGTCAATAAATAAGTGTTACCATGTTATATTAATAAAGGATAAAGATAACATGCGAACGTTATTACCTAATGCGACGCTAATAAATCCTCATATTATAGTAATAAGATGTTGTAATGGATTGAGAAGCGAGCTTATTGTTTAAAAGATTTTTAACTCATTATTATATCTTGAATTGAAAGTTATATCTTTAACCATTCAAAGCTGGGTACCAACTGAGAGATCATTGCTTTTAATAGCATCTATTCAGCATTGGAATTGTATAGTATTTTGTTCCGTTACCCTTTAATTCTGCTTTAACTATATAATGTTCACACTGTTCAATATCTATCCATTACCTATGAGAAATTGTTGATACTGCTCATAGGTAAGGATTTCACGACAAATAGTAAATCTTCGATAATCATTTGGTTAAAGTAATAATGTTATTTGAATTAATAAAAAAGGATTTTAAAATTTGATTAACAGTTAGATATTCAAAAATAAATTTATATTAAAACTTTAGCTGCTCCAATAGTTTTTTAATAAATAATTGCACTTTGGTTTGCGGATAAACCAACCTTCATCTTTTTGAATGTTTTAACGATTTAGTTCATTTATGATTAGCTCGTTATAGGATTTGCACTGAGGACAAATAAAGATTATATCTTTATAATTATTTGGAATAATATTCTCTGCTAAAACAATTCGCAAATTCCACATTATGTTTCAAGTTCAATACCTTTGACCACCAAATCCTTATCATCTTTAGCAAAAATAGCACGCGATCCTTCATGAGGCCTAGGAATAACATTAAGTTTGATTTTTGATTTTCTTTGTTATGATGATACGAATATCAATTGCTTTAGATGTTTAATTGTAATTCTCATATAATAAAATAAAATTTGATAAATTTGCACTAGATTATCAATAGTAGAATCTATTGCCGGGATTCTATCCAACATTGAATCATGATCTCATGCACCGAGCCTGTTACTAGGTAGTATATCTAATCTACCATTTACATGCACTATTGTGTATATCAGGTCAAAAAATCAATATACTACTTTGTGTTATATAATCCAAATATTTCACTTTCCATAACTTAATTCTAAAAGTGCTAGAATACTAGAGTATTGCACATAGTTAGCAAATCCAATATATTTTTTATCATTCAAGAAGTTATGAGCAAATTAAAATAACTCATACAAAAAGAAAAGAACCATGGACCATGGTTGGGATATTAACAGTGGCAATATTGTCAATGTCATTGGTCGTTGTAATGGGTGTATCACATCACTTAGTACAAGAGGTCGGAGCAAAGACATATCATCTCGATCTTCCTCTACAGACTAAAGAATGCAAACTAGATACAAACCCTGATGGACCATCGTGCAAACCTGATATACAATCTAGCCCAATTGTTGAGTTCAGATAGCCGAACCTTGAATTAAATGAGACAAAGATTCTAATCTTGACAATTACTTTATTTTTTTTACTTGCTTAATTACATATTATCAAATTATTGTATTGCAACCCTACTATTACTAGGAACTTTCGCCACGCGCCCAGACTGTTACTATCAATAATTTACAAATATCAACTATAATGCACTAGTTGGCTATTACTAGATAAGGAATTCGTTGTCAGGTTAATTTTCTGTAATCTGCCTACCAATAGAAATTAATTCTCACAGACGAAAACTTTTAAATCCTACAATTTGATGTATTTCAACTTATTTCATAATATATAAATCAAAATTATTGTAGTCTTAAGAACCCTCTGATGATGGGAATCAGAGGTTGAGAACAGAAAGGCGTAGGAGAAAAAATTAGAGCGAACAGGACGTGCTATCGACCTTCTTGTTCTCAATAGTATCCCTGTGGGGGTACCAGTGATTCCTTTTTGAGGTCCCATCGAACATGTCTCTAAAAGAATGGTTTCTCATACATGACTTTGTGTGTTGGAGTAATCCATTTCACATCATCACCTATCATAATATATGGTAAAAGAAATATTTACAATTTTCTATGTCTTTTAAAATAACATTATGAACATAAAGTTAAAATTTGGTTTTATGATTATATGTTATTTTTATATTAATTGAATTAGCAAGAAAAACTCTCATGAATATGAGATATCATTCAATATCCTTAAACTAGTTCATAGATGTTCCTGTGATGGGAAATGATAGTATTCTTATCTTGTAACTACAGTAAGGACAGCATGGCCTGTCATTCCAATATATAAATTTCACAGACACTGTATCTTTATTATTCTTAAGAATATAAGGAGACATCGGTGGAATCTTTTTGTTTTTAATCATCATATATTCCAATAAACTCATAATAATTCACCAACAAAAAGTCTAAAAAGTGGGGAATAAGGGTTTTTCCTTTTATCTAGATAATCGGTTAAATAAAAAAAGGGCTTTAGGCTTTGTTTATTTGGTAAGGCTTTTCTTAACCGAGAGCTAATTTCATTCTCATTTCTGATAGGGAATGATCCTATCATTCTTTCCTTTATGCATTGAGTGAGACAACCATATTCTAACAGTCATGAAAGCTAGAATACTCATCATGACAGTTATCCCAATGACCATCAGAATTTCGTTTGTGGACAGGTTTTGTAAGCCTGGAACACCATGTCCGTATGCTTCAGGAGACAGAGCTCCTTGGACTTTGGAACGTGCTATCTCTATTGATTGGTACCATGGATCAATTGTTGTTGTTTGTAATTGTACTTGCTGTGCATAAGATAAAATTCCTCTATTTGGTATTGATGCTAGAGGAAGCAGTCCTAGGACAGCGATCAAGCCTACTAACAATAATTTAGGTAGCGATTTTACTCTCTGTATTAATTGACCTTGCCTCTTATTGATGATTTTAGTTATAATCTGTTTTACTTTATTCATAATGAAATCGCAGCAATAGATATTGCTTTACAAAATATAAATTTTACTTTTTGTAATATACATAACAATATGTTAGAAAAATATATATTTGTCATTTAGTAATAAATGCTAGGTGATCAAAAAAATGAGCATGATACCATCCAATAACTTCGCTTGGTTTAAGAGGTTTTTTGATCGAAGTACTAGTAACCTAATGAGAAAGGGGCCAGCAGGTTACTTTGATATCGACCCTTGGAGGGAATTTGATGAGATGGAAAGAGAGATGAATGAGATGTTTGATCAGTTCAATTACATATCAAAGAACTCTCCAAAAGAGCTGATAAGAGAATATGAAACACCAGAAGGAGCTAAGGTGCGGGAAGTAGGACCTATTGTATATGGATATTCAATGACTATTGGACCGGATGGAAAGCCAAAGGTAACAGAATTTGGAAATATAAAACATCCGGCAAATAGGGGATTGGGTCATGGTAGCAGAGGTATCAACACAGGTTTCAAAATGGGTCCTCAAATTACAGCTGAGAGGGAACCCCTGGCAGATGTGAGTGTCACAGATAATGAAGTAAAAGTTATTATAGAAATGCCTGGAGTAAAGAAGGATAACATAAAGATAAACGCTCGTGATGGAGAAGTAGAAGTGTTAACGAATGATGCACAAAGAAAATACCATAGGACTTTAGAATTACCTAAAGAGACGGATGTTGATACTGCAAAGTCCACTTATAACAACGGAATATTGGAGATAACATTTAACAAAAAGAAAATAGAAGCCAAGCCCAAAGGAAAAGAGATTAGAATAGACTAGAAGATATAAGGAAAAAACCCTTGAATTTATTTATACACTTTTTTTCTGGTCTAACAAATATATATTATATTGATTTTCTTGTCAAGCAATATTAATATTAAAACAAAGTTTTTTTGTTGGAAGCATATCCATTTTTCTATATTTGATGACGTAGTTTAAGACATCCAATGATTATCATGGTATTGCTTGAACTCTAATTAACAATACATTCGTCCACTTTAGAATAATCATATGTTAATTATTTACATTACCCAAATTGATACTCAAGGTCATCATTCAGGCTATTAATAATATAATAAATAACTTTAACAATATGGAAGTAAAATTTATTTAGATGTTTTGAGATATTGATTATTGATCATTCATCTTTGGTAGAGGGTGTATGAGATGTCAAAGATAAAAGACTACAAAAATTTCAATGGCCTGGATAAAAATTACTTTACATGGTTTGTAATATATATTGCGATAGGACTGATACTATCTTTTACAGTGCCTTTTCCAATATCATTACTAATGTACATTGCATTAATACTGATATTGCAAACACACAGAATAAGAAAAATGCAGGATAATTATCAAGCCAGTATATCTGACAGTTCCACAAAAAATACAAAGAACAAAGGATATAGAGGGTTCATTCAATCTATTTCAGATACTTTGTATAAGAACCCTTATTCACTAGGATCTGAACCGTTACGATTTGTCTGTATGAACTGTAGGTATCAACACAAAGAAAGAAGGTGCCCCATATGTGGATCTGGAGCTGTAAAGGTGGAATAGATTTTATCAATTTTTCTTTTTATAAGATAACATGACTCTTCTAGTATCCATATTTCATTTCAATATTTTGACTTTAGACTACCTCAACCATGAGCTAAATTATTTGCAAGAAACAATTCTATCAAAAATTATCCTAAGTTAGACTCAAAGTATGTATTACTGAGTCCTTTATGATAGTATTTACTGTGGTATCATATCCGTTATGATTCGGGGCACAGCAG
Source organism: Candidatus Nitrosocosmicus sp. (assembly GCA_031177355.1). Taxonomy (GTDB): domain Archaea; phylum Thermoproteota; class Nitrososphaeria; order Nitrososphaerales; family Nitrososphaeraceae; genus Nitrosocosmicus. The sequence goes on from JAPSGR010000034.1 coordinate 14,680, forward strand.
TCGACAAGGGATCACAATATTAATTTTTTCGTTTATCTATTGTGTAAATAAATGTGAGGTTGTTTACTACAAGAATGTTAATTCTTGACCATGCAGATTAGATCCCATCTAATGAGGCTAATATTGGTGTTAATCTACCCAAATAGATCATAGTTACCAAATAATGCAAGAAGGGTGATGCAAGAAGGAGAATTAGAAATTTCAATCGTATATTTTTGCTCTTGTTGCCTTACTATTATTACGAACTGGTAACAAGGCTAATGGTATGACAGTCATTTAACAATAGTTATATATTAATGTTTATAGGTGGAGGTTATATACTTTACACAACTGTACCATTTAATGTCACAAACTTTAGCAGAGTTCATTGATGCAAATCAACCTTATAATTATTTTTCTTTCTCTAATAATACACATGAATTAGTGATTGATGTAGTAGGAAAATTATTGATATTACATCCTCATGTGGATAAATATAGTAGTAGATCGGAAAGTAACTTGTTTTTTACTCGAGGTGGAGTCTTATTTCAGCAATATGGCATAAACCACTTGCCAGATGAAAAACTGGTCTATATTATACTTGAGGATTTAGAAATCATCAAATTCAATTATTTAGGATACTTTCAAATTAAGAGAGATAGTTATGGCGATATTAACATTCAAGATAGTCAATAGGCATTAATTCATGAATTATCTGTATGACATGATCAACATGATGAAAAGAAACTTTTGTAACTACAAAATAGAGGGTGAGATTAAAATGATAACGTGTATCATACCTATTTCTCTAATTTTTGATTCATTTTACCTCTAAACTATAAATTACGTTGTATTCTTGGACGCATTAGTCGAATTTGAACCGAACTACTGCAAAGAACTTAATTCCCACTGAGGAGAAAGAAAGTGAACAAAACAATGATAAGGAGACAAACAGCGATGGTTCAGATAACGAGGACAACGATGAGTAGGTAAGTCTTGTAGGAAAATAACGAGTAAATTTTTTTAGTATTAACGCTAAATGAATTTCATAACGATACTAATGATAAATTCGCACAATAATATTCATTATTATTTATTAGAACGTATTAAATGTCTGGATTCTATTCACAATTATACCATATCTACACGGGTGTATTAACTCTAAGATAATTATTTTATTACTCTAGGTGACAGCAACTTTATCAATTTTGAAGAATTAATTGCACTTCATATGTCTATTTCGAAATCTGCTATCCATGTCAAAGGCCGCGACAAACGTCTATTGACTTTATGAAAATTTCATTATATCATATTATCACTATCAAAATGTCAACTCTAATGAAATTAATATTTCGAAAAATCCTAATGTGTATGTTGCAACTATCTAATTATATTATGTAATGTATAAAGCTCTATTCAAGATACATCAATGCAGGCGGTTCAGAAATTACTCGTTGTAAATGATCTTGCGATATTTGCATTGTTGATTTTATTAGTTTTTAGTTTTTTGTCCTATGATTATGACGTGCTTGGAATGAGTGAATCTATTATACCTATACCCAAGGAATACAAAGTTTACTTTGAGTTTATCCCATGGCTCTTATTTCTATTGCTATCAGTGGATCTTTTTATTAAATACTTATATGTAGGTCGAGATTTGAGGTATTTTTTAAAAAAGTATTGGATAGATATTTTCTTAACTGTTCTAATACCAATCTTGTTTCCTTTAAAACTTGTCAAACCGTCTGTAAAAATTTACAAGTCGACTAAATTTGTAAAATCTAGTTACAAGATATTTCAGAAATACGATAAAATTTTTAAGTCAAAAAGACAAGGATTGTAATAGGCTCAGCATTTAATGTTAAATTTATATCTTGAAGATACTTTATTTCTTTATTTACTGTCATAAATAAAGCGCAACCTGCAGATACATCTATCGGGGACCATACCTGTAATTAGAGGATTGTCTTTGACGTGGAAACAAGATTGTCTTGCTTTGTTAAGGTAAAGGATGTCATTACTATCTGGGACTGGATTCAAAGTATTATCCTAAGGGAGAGTTCATATATAAGAAAGAGAACCTCGGATTTATAATAGATAATGAAGTGTTACTAAGTTATTAAATAGCGTGATCATATACTAACTCAGATTTTCCTTGGTCAATCAAAAATTGAAAATTACCTTAAAATTCAATCAACAACGCGTTCAGTTATATAATATACATATACGTTAGATTGATTACCGCATCAATATATTAATCCTATTTTTGTATTAGATCTCTAATACTACGAGCAATTCAATCCCATTAGATTCAAACGTCCTTATAATTCATACATAACTGTATCAAATACTAATAGCTATTATACATGAGCAGGTCAAATTCGTTCCGTTGTGTTATCAGGTATCATAGAGCCATGTCTTACTAGGAACTTAGTTCTCCTGCAAGAGAATTGAAATTGATGATGTTAAAATAAAAAATTTGTAGTAGGAACTTAGATTTAAGACTTGCCGCCTTCTCTTGCTACTCTTTCTCTTGTTTCTTTATCTGCTGCTTGAAGTCCTCTCTCATCATGCGGAGCTTCTCCTCCTGCTCTTGCTACTCTTTCTCTTGTTTCTTCATCTGCAGATGCAAGACCTCTGTTGCTATTTTTATCATTTTTGTTTGATGCCATAGTATTAATTCTGATACAACTTTTTATTTAAAGAATATAATACTACTACTATGATGTTCCCTAATATAATATTAATCCTTAATGACATGCTTGAAAGTGAGCATAAATATGAAATTCGCTCAATTACAAAGATGAATTTGCGACTTACTAAAAGGGGCCTGGTTACAGTTATATAGTTTGTTAATAGCAAATGCACTTTTAATTGCAAAAGCAGCGACGGAAAATCTATATTAGCGATAAATATCTTAGATGTTAAAGAAGAAAATCCTTTAATTTTGAAAGACTATAAGTTGTATAGATGACAATTTATTGAGGAATATATATTGTATTGTATTAGATCCTTACTACCCCAAGGAACAATTCTCAGGGATGAGCACTACTACATTTTTATCTTTTCCATACCCTTACACTTTTCAATTTTAAAACTACTCTAACTAGGTATGGGGAATAACCGTTACGAAAAGTCGTTCCTTGAGTTTAGAAGTCCTGATCATGTATTTATGAACTTTTACATTCATCATAAACAAAGACTCGCGAATGTCGAATGTTTCTCTAGATGACACAACTTCTATTATAAAGTATTGTCGATTAGTGAGAATTAACGCTCCAAACCCCTCATGAGAATTAAATGTGTTAATTGTGTCTAGCATCAAAAATAATAAACCCATTGATACTGATACTTTAGAATCAGGTTGCCTTCTATTTTCGATTGAGATTCTATTGATTAGAAGCACTTGCTATCTCGTTTAATGCATCTTTTACAGAATTGCTCATGCCATCGTTTACAAATCCCTTTCCGACACTTGGTATTTGGGACATATTTAGATTCCAGACTATGCTGATTTTAGTCTCATTGACGTCAGTTCTGGCCTGCAGTAGAGATGAAGTTTTTTACTCCTGTGACGGCACCCTTAGTTTGATTTTCAACAATTGTATAATGTTCTGGAATAATGGTGATTATTTGATAAGCTTTATTATCCATAAATGGTGATGCAGGTACAGTAACTTCTCTTTCTACAGTGTTATTTAATTTATTGATGTTTTTTACAATTGAAATGGGCCAGTAGTCTGCATTCTTGTCTAAATCTGAAATGATATTCCAAATTTTATCTTTTGACGCATTGACGATTTTTGTGGCATTAATGATATCAGTCTTATCAGCATAAGCTAGTATAGTGCTGGTAGGTTTAACAAGCATAACAAGTAAGGTTGAAAATGAATTCATTAATATTGTTGTTACTAATACTGTAGTAGCAGAGGTTGATTTTACAAATTTTGTTACCGAGAACAAATTGTTCTTTATGATTGATTCATTGTGGTTCATGAATACCGTGACCGAATATTTATCAGGAAGGATATTCTCTTGAAACTTTGAATGTGGTGAAATCAATCAAAGCAAACTCATGAGCTATTGTGGAGAGAATAATGTAAAACACCGGGAGATTTTGGATGACATGGTCAAAAAAGGATTGATAGACAAAATAAAGGAAAAATGGGGTAGTAAATCTATAATTAAGTACAAAGCCTCAGAAAGAGGAAGATTAATTTTGAATGAAATTTTGTCACCTTATGAAGAACTATTTCCAAGAAATAATCAAAAGGAGTGAGATTGATGAAAACATCAAGAAACGATGATAATGAAAAAGATCATTCTGATAATAAAGATACAAGGTCTGATTCTAGTATTTTCTTCATAATGGATGGAATAATAGATCAATTAAACAAAACAAAAAAACTATTTATTATTATGTTACTTACTATTACGATTATTCATCCAATAGCATTTATGTTATCATTTATGCTGTTTGGTTTTCCTTTTCATGATGACTACGGGCGCAATGGGACAACCGATAAACCATGGAGTAACTCTGATACTAGTTCTGGTTTTAACCCTTCGTTTAGATATTTACCATTAATACCTGTTATTGTTGTTATTGTGTGGTTGGGAATAGGGATCAGGCAATGGTTTATTCTTTCAAGATGGATAAGAAATATCAGAAATACAAAGAAAAACAAAAAAAATCGACGAAGAACTAGAAAAGGATTACAAATCTGAATCCAAATAGTTTTTATAGATTATAAGACTGGTCTAATCGATAATTTTTATAAATGCTTTGTAAGAATATGTTTTTTTATATTTGAAAAATTAAGGCTCTATAATCTCGATACAATTAAAGGATTTATCAATCAATTATTTTTACTAATAAGGATAATTGCCTCTTTTATCAATTTGCAAATGGTTTTAATAATGATATGCCTGATTCTCAATAAAGTCTAATAGACTAATACTAGATTTTTCATCACAATTAGTTTTTCTGAATGGTTCCTCTAGCTGCTGACATATATATCGTTAATTACATATCTTCGGATAGGCAGTTACAAAAGAAAAATCAATATTGTTAGATAAACTATCCTTTTAAGAATTTGGAATATTTTATTTTCTTTGGTGCTATACTATTTCTTACATCCAGATAAATTGGATGCCTATTACCTTAAAGACTTTATGATGATACTTGATCTAACTCAAGTTAAATAACTACACGATCATTAAATTGCAATAGAATCTTACATCCATGGGGAACTTAATCCCATGGATGAACACTGTTACTAATATTTCTAACATATGATGATAAACATTAAGAGACTATGTGCAGCTGAAAGGACAACATAAGAGATTAATTTCAATACTTATTCCTGTAATACAAAGTTATGCCCAAATGAATATTTTTTAAGTAGCTATAACAATAGATACCATGCCTGAAATTAGCAAAACAACTTTGAGTCCAAAAGATATTGATGTTTCCATTTCTGAAATAAGCGACGGGATATACCGAATTTGTGGTTTAGTCGATACTTATGGAATCACTTTTAATCAGTTTTTAATCAATGATGATGTCCCAACCTTAATTCATACAGGACCAATGGGTATGTATCCAAAAATAGAGGAAAAAGTAAAAGAAGTGATTCCTTTGGACAAGTTAGGATACGTTGCATTTCTTCACTTTGAAAGCGATGAATGGGGCGGAATGGAATTTCTAAAGAGTCCTAATGCAAGATTGGTTTGCAGCGAACTCAGCTCTAAACTAAATCTCACTGGTTGGTACAATATGCCTGTAGATCATATTTCCTTTTGGGATGGCGAAGTCTTGAAAACAGGAAGAAAATCGTTAAAGTTCATTATGACCCCACACGTTCACCACTGGGATAGTATGATGATCTTTGAGGAAAACACAAAGTCTCTCTTTACTTCCGATTTGTTTATGCAGCCGGGTTTAAATAGTCCAGTGACATCAGACGACTTGTCAGAATCAATGATTGGCCTCTATAGAGCTGCAGGTATATTCGCAGCTGAGGCTCCTGTGCGACAAACTAC
>JAPSGR010000121.1 GCA_031177355.1 Candidatus Nitrosocosmicus sp.
CCCATCCGGAGCGATGTAATACTAAGATAAGTAATATTTAGAGGGTTTGTTTCACCTACCGGCTTGAATACTACAATTGTATCAGAACCATAATAAGGAAAGGTTGAATTTGTCGGAGCTATCTCCCAAGATGAAGGATAGTTTACTTTAAATTCTGGACTGTCAAATGTTTGTAAAGCTGTATCTTGAGCACTTGCATTTGTCATTTCAATGATATTAATAAATAATACTGTTGTGAGTATGCCCATAGTTAATCCTTTTAATTGACTAATTGTGTTAATTATAATATCATATCTTTATAACATTATATAAATTGATTTTAAAATTTCTATTTCCATTTCATCTCATGGCAATAGAGTTTTATGATCTACTCTATACTAAGCAGAGCGATGATGGAGTTTTCATAAATAATCTCAAAGGTGAAGTTTTCATTCATTTTCGAATTACATCCCCCAAGTTCGAATCTAGATTAGCATAGTAAGTTAAAATAAGCCAGACCAATCTAAAATAACCACCTCTATACTATACAGAAACCGGTCCCGGATTGCTTATTAAACCCATGTTGATTTCCGTACGATTTCCACTATATCTGATGCCAATTTATAGTAACTATATAATATATTATCTTTTTTGTATTTGAATAAGGTCAAGAACTGAAAATACTGAATTGTGATAAATATCAAATGTATCAAAGCATTGTTAATTAGAGTAAACTTGAAACCCTAACTTGGTAAAAATACTGCCCTTGTGAGTTAAATCAGTTACATTCGTTTTATATCATGGTGATTACTTATTTCTATGAAAAAAGTCCTTTTTGTATTACCTTCTCATGATAAATTAGGAGATACCGGACAAAAAACCGGATATTGGCTTGAAGAATTCGCAAGTCCCTACTATGAGTTTGTAGATAATGGTTATGACGTTGTTATCGCATCTCCAAAGGGTGGAAAACCCCCAGTCGATCCAAAAAGTTTACAACCAGAAAATCAAAGTGAATCTACTAAACGTCTCCAAAATGATCCGGTAGTCCAACAGAAATTAGAAAATACTTTAATTCTAAATGAAGTTTCAGATGGCGAGTATGATACCTTGTTCTTACCTGGCGGTCATGGTCCGATGTGGGATTTGTCACAGGACAAAGATTTGAAGCGGATAGTCGAGAGTTTTTACAACAACAAGAAAATTATTTCTGCAGTTTGTCATGGTCCTGCAGGATTGTTACAAGCCACAGATAATAATGGTAACTCTATTCTAAAGGATAAGAGAGTGACTGGATTTACTAACGACGAAGAACATACTGTTAAACTGGATAAGACGGTTCCATTCTTACTAGAAGATAAAATGAAAGAATTAGGAGGCAACTTTGAGAAAACTGAGAATTTTAAACCATTTATTGTAAGTGATGGTCAAATAATAACTGGACAAAATCCTGCATCATCTCTTCTAGCAGCTAGAAGAGTAGTAGAAGTCTTGAAATAAATCCATTAAAACTCGAATCTATAATAGCGTTGTAAATTACAGTAGGTCAAATCTATCTTAAAATATCTGAACCCTTACACTATGCGAAACCAAACCTTGGATCCGATATCTATTTTACTACTATTGAGTGATATATTCAAGTCAAATTTGTTTCACATACCACCGAATCCGCATAGTATATGGGTCTATACAGGTTCTTCTATATTGTATTCGTCATATAAGAACGGATGTTACCGATATTCGTAATGAAGGGAGGGTTTGGATATTCCAGTAAAATTAGAAACCCCTATAAAAAATATTCAATTATTGGATAACCACAATAATGATCAATTAATTCATGAATTTTATCT
>JAPSGR010000035.1 GCA_031177355.1 Candidatus Nitrosocosmicus sp.
ATCTAAATTAGAGGTGTATAACAACCTAAACTTCTTTTTCTTAATGTTAGAATAACCCTAATCAGATAACTATTCCGAGTATACATCCTCAAAGAAATACAATCAGAATATCTATTACTTCAATAGGTATTAATATGCTTGAAGAGTTTTTACAATTTTTCAATCCACTATAGTCTTTTCAAAATGATTGCAGTGTATCCATCATATAGAATTTAGCACAGTCAACCCCACAGAAAAGAAAGTGCGAAGTGCGGGATTTGAACCCGCGATCCCGAGCTTGGGAAGCTCGTACCTTAACCAGGCTGGGCCAACTTCGCCCAAAATAAAATTAATCAAACGATATTAATAACTTATCTTCATTATTTGTAACTATTCCATATTTTGCCCTTTCTAAAAGCAATTTTTCTTGCTGAACTCATATCTCTGATACCACATCGATTTTTCTCAGTGCCTTCTCTTATAGATGTACCATATTCATCCACAATTTCGATAATGACCTCATCTTTGAAGTTTGAATTAAGAATCCCAGCTATTTGATGTGATAAAGATAAAGTCCCATCGCCGATCCTAACAATTTTTGTGGGAGACTCGATTGATGATAATATAAAACTGATCCTTTCAACAGTAGCATGGACAGATGACATTATGATCTTGTCAAGTTCAAACTGACAATATAGTATCGAGATACCAATCCTTTTTCCAGGATCAATTCCAATCACAAGTTGTTCTTTTGGAGAACCATAACGCCCCATACAATTCTGAAGAACTTTGGCTTTTATAGATAATGGATATTTTTCTAACTGAGTGTCCAAAAATACGTTCTCTCTATTTACGATTCTAGATTCATCGACAGTAGTAATTATGACTCTCCCCTTAGATAACGCAGCCTCCTCAGGAGATAAGGATAAGTAACGCAAGTCCAGAGATTTTAAGAGAGTTGTTATTCGATAATAAGATCTACCTGAAACAGTTGCAACAATAACCGGTGGACAACTTGTTAGGTTGGACATTTCTATTGTTATAATTGAACTTGCCCTGACAAGACTATTAAATATTACGCATGATTTTAGAGTGTCCAAAGCTAATGTAACATAAACTATCCTTAATTGACACAAGTGACTAGGAGGAATATTTCTTTATATTTTGTAAATATACAGTGAGTTGCTGAATTGATATTTTCAGTTTTTTAATACGAACCTATCAATATTTTATATCAATAATCTTTAAATAAATTGAAATTAAACTGTCAAATTTAATATCGCTTGAGCAATATCGCCTTTTGTATCGGTCAGAGCTATAATTGCTTTTTCTTTTGACACATTAGCTTGTTGCATGACCAACACAATATCCTCTTCCTTAAAAGAAGGAACATCACGTTTGGTTTCTTCTATATCGGTAGCAACAACCTGAAATATAGTACTATCCTTACCTTTCATCTCAACCACTTGAGGTTTTTTTAGATATATTTCCTTGACATCTGTTTTAATAATGACTTCTTCAACCGACCCCATATCTTTCATGTCTAAACCCATTCGGTCAAGCATCCTTCGCATATCTCTATTGCCTGAACGCATCATGAAATCACTACGTACTTCTGCTTTTTATTCCTTCTCTAATTTTGACGCCTATACCTCGAATCTGAGGTACTCCGTCATAGACCGACATTTGTTTGTCTTTCATTATTTGAGAATAATAAGAAGAGGGAAATAGTGAGCGACCAACAGCCAATACAGAGTGGTTATTGTCGATAACGGCTACATCAGATCCACATTTTACATTTGTACCACAGTAAAGCACATGTTTTACGAATAAGGATCTACCTTCAGAAACAAAGGGTATTGCATCTTCTATTGGAATAACACAATTTTCCAGAAATTGTGGTTGTTGTTTAAGAAATAAAGTGGCACCATAAATAGTCAGCGCGATCCCTCCGTCTGTACGAAAAGTACCAACAAGTTTGTTATCTATACCAAAACTCTTAATTTTACCTGTTTTTCTAGAGTACTCTACGTTCAATTCTTCTGGGAGTAGTGAGCTTGTCCCTTTACCAAATACAAAATCCACATGAGAACAAATCTTTTGGTTCGGATTCACAAATAGTTGTTTCAATTAAATAACCAAAGTATGTAAAACAATAATAAAAACCAAATAGAAATGTAAAGATATTTTAGTATTTTAACCTTCTTCAAAATACCGACACACTGATTATATCGTATGACACACGTTTTTTTTGTATCGTCGCTGCTATCAGAGAATTTTATGACAGAGATAAACAAAAAAAATTAATTATTCTAGCCTCCACTATCAACTCATAAATCCAACTATAATTATAAAAGATAATTAGTTCTAGTTTCTACACACATATACATGAATTAATTTTTTAAGATATACCATATAGCAGATTGGTCAGACTAGATAAACTAATCCAAAAAACGAACCAAATTGTCTATGTATATCCAACGATTATACACATGTGTCCTAGCTTTTTTTTGATAAAACTCTATCCTAGTTTAGATATAATAAAAGGCAGTCATTAGCAAGCCTTGTAATTGTTTGTCATTTTTTTTTGTTTGGTTAAAAAAAGAAATTTTCATTGTGCTATATAATACTTCTCAACTTTTTTTTAAAGATGCAGTTTTTTTCGTCTGTGTCTTGTTTGTGTTTTCTGAGGTTTTTGTTATAATTTATAAGGTAGATTTGTGCCACATCACTGGATCGTTTAGAGGTATTTTTGCACCGGTCATCGTTACACTTGTCAAAAGGGTAGAACCTACAGAACAAAAAGAGGAAGAAGAAGAAGAAGAAGAAGAAGAAGAAGAGAAATAACAGCAATAACCATGTGTTTGTACAACATACATGTCATACAAAAATACATTCTACAAATAGGGTTTTCCTATACTAATGTCTCAGCCCGTGTGACAATTATTAAACACGACTTTTTTTTCAACTAAACAAGCCTATACATAAACAGCACAAGTCTCTACTAGCATATTTTGATCTGAGATGTAAAGCTGTAAGATATTATCAACAAAGCCTAATAAATTAGATAAGGATAATATTCATACAATGGCTTCTTTTTGTGAATTATGCGGAAAACATACCGATGTAAGCAAAAAAGTAATTATTGACAAATCACTATTCAATGTTTGCTTACCCTGTTCAAGAAGAGGCAAAGCCGTGGAGTCAAACACCAATGCTTCAAGAAATATTGCTTCACCAAGAGCAACTACAACAGCAGGAAATATGGCTACTAGGTCCACATACGGTAATGCCAACCCCATGGGTGTTTCGCAAGGGTCAAGAAATCTGTATGCTCGAAAAATAAGATCTACTCCACCTCGCATTAAGCCGCCACCACTTAAAAAAATCAACATGATGGATGAAATGATACTTGATCATGATTTTCCATCGTTGATAAGAAATGCTAGAAGCAAGAAGGGACTTACTCATGAACAACTGGGCCAAAAGATTAACGAAAAGGTAACATTAATACGCAAAGTTGAGACAGGATCTATTCGACCGGATGAAATTTTTGCTAAAAAACTTGAACGATTTTTAGGAATAAGACTCTTTGTTAACGCCAATGAACAAAATATGGAAGAAGAAGAAGAATAATAATAATCTCACATTCATTTCATTATTCTAATTTTTGGAGACAAAGAGGAGGTAGGTAGGTAGGTAGGAATGCTAGAAGAAGAAAAAACTCCTTCAATTAAAGTATCGCAAAATCCCTCATTTGTAGTAGCTGTACTAAGGATAGGGCATAGACTAGTAAGAGACGACAGAACAACTACTCATGCTGTACTTGTTTCACGAGCGTTTGGATGCGAAAGAATCTACATGACAGATGTTGACGACGAAATCAAAGATACACTCAATAAGGTAAACAAAAGGTGGGGTGGAGAAAAGGAATTTAAACTTGAAATAATAGACAACTGGAAACAAATAATCAAAGATTGGAAGCAAAACAATGGAATTGTTGTCCATCTTACTATGTATGGTGCACTGATAAATGAAAAGATTTCACAAATAAGGGCACTGAATCAAAACATACTTGTTATTATTGGTGCAGAAAAAGTTCCCAAAGAAGTCTATTTTTTATCGGATTATAACATAGCAATAGGAAGTCAGCCCCATTCGGAAATTGCAGCATTAGCAGTTTTTTTAGACAGAATATTTGAGGGCAATCAGTTTAAGAGAAAACTAACTAACGAATCAGTAAAGATCATTCCGTCAGAAAGAGGAAAGAACGTCATAAAGAAAAAGTAAGCATGGAGATACTGCATCCTGATCTTAGGCAGACGATAACCTGGTCTACTAACATTCCTATTAGAAATCCTGGCCTTCAAAATAGGTCTACGATTGGAAAAATGTCAGTTTATTCTTATATAAGTAAGTACTAATAAACAAGACCACAAGGAATAAAAAAAAACAGGGTTATATGATATAGAATTGATGGATGATACGCAGCTTAGAGCCAAAAGAACAAGAATCAAGATATTAAGAGCAATTGTCAAAAAAAACGGATCGGCTTGTTTTTCTGAGATTAGATCCATTACAGGACTATCAACTGGTTCTATTTACTATCATCTGGAGAGAATGAAAAACTATGTTTTAAAGAATTCCAAATATTATGTCATTACCAAAGAAGGAATCGATCTTTTGATTGAATTAGACAAGAGGAAGGATTTTGCTCTATCATCAAAATCAATTTAACAAAAAAAATTATTAAGTGGTAACTAACTCAATTTTAGACGAATCAATGGCCTTTTTGATTTCCAATGATATTCTTCTGCCCATGCTCATTGGAACATCATATAACAGATCAGAGTAAGGAGATCCTGAAACATACAAGTTGGTTCCAGCAACAATTCGTGCGGAGAATTCGAATGCGGTAAAGTTAGCATTATTGTCATATACCCCTTCAATACAAAATGGGCCGGGCATGCCAGGTGGCACCAATTTTTTAGACGCCTTCACAAAACGTTCACCCATCGAAAAGACCTCAGGCAGCAAAGACTCTCTTAATACAATTGGTATATTTCCTACTACTGTGTAAGAGGGCTCAATTATGGAAGCCATTTGATATTTTGACGGTATTCGCCCGATCGCATCGATATCAGTTTCATACCTTCTATCAATACCCAATAACTCTAGTTCATCACTTATTGGAGAATAAAAATATTGTAAATAAACTGGAACTCCATTAGCATATTTTTGAATAAATAGATCTTCCTCAGATTCGATTGTTTTGGATTCTATGAGTCTTTGAGCTTGCTCTTCAAATTCTTTTTTGTTAGTAACTAGAAAATATCCCTTGCCTCCTGCAGCACCATGTAGTTTTACTATACACAGTCCCCCAATCTCATTTTTGGATTCCAGTTGGATCGGAGAATGCAAATCAGATTCGTTCATTAGTTTTTGTTTAAGCACCCTGTCAGATTCCCACCTTAAAATCCACTTATTACCAAATATTGGGATCTTTATGTTTTCAAGCTCTTCCATATTTAGAGTTGATATTAAGGTTCCATGCGGTATTAGAATTGGGTTAAATCTATCAACCAGATCCATCTGAAATTTTGCATCGGTAATTTCTCTAAAACTCTTTACAGGTATAATATCATCAATGAACTTGAACCTCTTGTACATATCATACCGCTTTTCTTCACATACAAGCATGGTATCAAAACCCTCATCCTTAGCACCCTTTAATACTTGCAGTGAACAATGGGAGCCTAGAGTCATTATAGTTGTTTTTTTATGAGTTTTCATATTGCTTTGATTGATTAGAGAGGAGTTACTGATTTCTATCCACCGCTTAATTAAAATTTTATCTGGAATTAAATTTTTTGGGTAGGTAGTAGGTAAATGGCGGAGGTATACTTGTAAATAATTTAATATAAAATGCGTTAGGACATTGATTTTACCCACGCTTTTTTTTGTTTTTAAAAATGAGGCTGACAATGTTAAATTCTGACATTTAGTACATATAAGTCGAAAATGAACTTCATATAGTGAATGTCTGAAGATTATTACACTATTACAAATAAAGAAATAATTCACAATGGTCCTGTGAGGTTAAGAATTGATTCGTTTACTTATAAGGGAAAAACATTTAAAAAAGAAGTCGTTGAGCATAACCCATCTGTTGGGATAATTCCTACAATTAATGAAGACGAGATATTGTTAATAAGACAATTCAGACATGCCGTAAATAAATATCTAATAGAAATTCCTGCAGGCAAAATTGAAAATAATGAACTGCCGTATGAAGCTGCCAAGAGAGAATTAGCTGAAGAGACGGGATTTACAGGAGTATTAAAACCATTAACTATGTGTTATTTAGCCCCTAGCTACGATACAGAATTGATGCATTTTTTTGTTGCAGACAATCTAACTAAATTGGATAATCCTACGAACATGGATGAAGATGAAAACATTTCAAGTATGATAGTTAAACTAAATGATGCAATAAATTATTGTTATGATGGAACTATTTCCGATTGCAAAACTGTTTCGGCCATCTTCCTCTATTATTTTATTCTCAAAGACAAAAAGAAATAACAAAACAAAAAAAAGAAGCCAGCTAGATGGATTGAATATGAGCTATAACCTCAGAAAGTAACGGTTCGTCTTTAAATATATTTTCAACATGAAGCGAGGCTAATAAATTAGCAAAGCATAACTTTTCTTCATTCTTAAAACCCAATAAATGTCCAAACATGAACCCAGCGTCCCAGGTATCGCCAGCACCACTTACAATATCAACTCTAGAAGGTGTAATAGATGTAACAAAAACTATATCGTTGTCCTTTCCACCATGAGGAGACAATGACGATATAAATGATCCTTTTGTTGTATGCAAGCATACTGTTAATTTAAAATAATTTGAAAGTGCTTTAACAGATTCACAAATTTTGTTTATGTTTGTAGGGTAAGAAACTCCTTCAAAAACACAGAGTTGTTGAACTAGATCATTAATCTCATTGCTACTGCGAGGATTAATTATGGTGCTCGCACTGTCATCCCCTCTATCAAGGTGATTCTTGTTCTTGTTGTTCATGTAGTTTTTATGTCTGGATTCTCCTCCACCGAGGCTTTGTATGGCCTCAATTAGTATATTATATTCATTTTCGTTGATACTTAGAAAATGTATTAAATTTGAATTAGTTTTTAGAGTATTGATAAATTCAAAGCATCTCTTTTCAATATCAGCTGGATCAAGAAAATGAATCGAATTTGGAGAATTTGCAAAAACAGACTTTAGTAACTCCGTCCCCCTCAGGTTTGAGGCCCAATTAGTCAACATTATAGCATCAGAAGATTTTAATGCTAAGGTAAGGCTTTCAGATTCAACAAGTTCAGGTCCAAAATTATCGTTGTCGCCCACATCACTAATCATTACATTTGATGAAGAGTGAGTAGCTGTGTCTAAAAATTCAAATATTGTTGTAAGCCCATGTTTACCCCTTTTTACATGAAGGTTAACATTATTACCAAAAGCAGCAAACACTGACTGTAAAATAGAGGCACCTATTTCATCTGCAATTGTGTAAAGATCGATATTAACGCCAAGTTTTGCTAAACAATATGCTACATTCACAGCATTTCCTCCTTTAATATCAATGCTTGTATATCCTCTCATGCTTCCGCCTCCTGTCAAAATTTTTTTTCTAGTGTCACTTGCAAATTTAGGATAATCTACAACCTCAATTATTCGATCTACAAAAAAATCAGGCATTACTGTAATCTTTAGGGGTTTTTTTGTTTCTTCAATAAATTGTAGTTTAGGCACAAGTCTTTTTAGAATCTGATTTAGTTCAGACTGTTCCAAAACACGACTCTTTATCGTTACAGAGTTTACCATTAGAATTCCCTATCTTATTTAAGAGTTAAATCCCCAAGTTGACTTCTGTTGCCAACCAATTATTCATTTTAGAGGTTTTGTCCATAGCAATAAACATGTATGTAAAGATTACATAGGTATAGAGAGTGGATTGAAGAGTCACAGTCCCAAGAGCAAGAGGGAGAGGGAGAGGGATAGAGATGGAGGGAAAGAGAGCGAGACGCCGTCGAGAGACAAAGAAGAGTAAAAAAAGATTGAACATAGATTGAAGACTAAGAGACGAAAAATAGGCTAGGCAAATTTTATTAAATTTATTCATAGGCTTTAGAATGATTTGATAAATTTATTGCTAACTGTGGTGATGTTGTGAATAAAAAGCATAGTCAAGATTTATCTCTACGAGTTTTGAATCAAACTAAAAAAATGAAAAAAGATATGAATTATTAAATAAAGACTGCAAAGTCCTTCAAATAACTAATCAATGGATTGACGACAAAAAGGAAAGTGAACGGATTAGAGACGGACGAACGGACTAACGGATGTATGAATAGACCAATTAGTCCATATCCATGCCGCCCATGCCGCCCATGCCGCCCATGCCGCCCATGCCGCCCATGCCGCCACCAGGTGGACCAGCTGGCATTTTGGATTTTGAGGCTGCAATGACATCGTCGATTCTTAGAAGCATGCAGGCGGTTTCTGTTGCAGATTTGATTATTTGTTCTTTAATTGCAGTTGGTTCAAGTATACTATTTTTATAAATATCAGATACAGAAGTGGTTCTGACATTAATACCGATCCATTTAGAGCCCTTTGATTGCTTGGCCTTTAGTTCTGCCATAGTATCTATCGGATCCATTCCTGCGTTCTCTGCCAGAGTCAATGGAATAACTTCTAGTGCTTCGGCAAACTTATCTGCGGCTAATTGAGCTCTACCTTCAAGACTGCTTGACCATTGTCTTAATTCATTTGCAATAAATGCTTCAGGTGAACCACCTCCTGCTACAATTGATGGCTTTTCTAAAACATCTTTCATAACCATCAGGGCATCGTGTAATGATCTGTCAGCCTCGTCAACGACCCTTTGGGAACCACCACGGACAAGAATAGTAACTGCTTTAGGATTCTTGCAGCCTTCAATGAATACCCATTTGTCCGTTTCGACCTTTCTTTCTTCAACCAAATTAGCAATTCCTAAATCCTGGTCAGTGAGGTCATCCAAATTATTTACTAGTCGTGCACCAGTAGCTTTTGACAATTTGAACATATCACTTTCTTTCACGCGTCTTACTGCAAGAATACCTGCTTTTGCCAGATAATGTTGTGCTATATCGTCAATACCCTTTTGACATAACAAGACATTGGCCCCAATAGATTGAATCTTATCAACCATGCCTTTCAGCATTCTATTTTCCTCCTCTAGAAACATTTGCATTTGTTGAGGTTCACTAATTCTAATTTCTGCACTCATTTCTGTCTTTTCGATTTCAAGAGCTGAATTTATTAATGCAATTTTTGCATTATCTATTCTTTTGGGCATTCCTGCATGCACAATTTCCTTGTCCAGTACTATTCCTTGGATTAATGTAGTATCTCGTATGGATGCACCTGCTTTCTTTTCGACTTTAATATTATCCAAATCAACACGTAAACCTTCACCTACTGTGCTTTTTTCTGCAACCTGTCTAGCAGCTCCTACCACAATATCACTTAAAACTGGACTGTCATCAGATACAAGTTTCGAATCCATACTAGTTCTGGCTATTTTAACCAAAAGTTCTCTATCATTAACATTGACTTTTAATGCGATTTTATTTAGAATAACTAATGCTTGCTCTGATGCAGCAGTAAACCCATCAACAATTGCAGATGGATGAACATCCTTTCCAATTAGTTGTTCGGCCTTTTCTAATAGAGCACCTGCAAATATTACAGATGAAGTAGTCCCATCACCCACCTCATTGTCTACAGACTTTGCAACTTCTACCATTATTTTAGCAGCAGGATGTTGTACATCAATCTCTTTGAGTATTGTTGCCCCATCATTTGTGATTGTAACATCACCCAAAGAATCGACAAGCATTTTATCCATTCCCCTGGGACCGAGACTGGATTTGACTATCTCTGCAACCAGTTTTGCGGCCGTAATGTTATTTTTTTGTGCATCTCTGCCTTTATTCTCTTTTGTTCCTTCTTTTAATATTAATACTGGCATACCACCAGCAGTTTGTTGAATTGAAGCCATACTCTTTCATATCACCTTAATAGAATGGTACAATTTTTTAATAAGCCCCTTTTATAGGTTTCACAATCTAATCTTTACGAATTTTGAGGATCAATAATTGAAAATAAATTTATCAAAGCAAACGAAATATTTGATATGGATTTTGACATTAAAATTGGAGCCAGAAAAGAAAGAAGGATTAGAGTAGACCACAATCAAACAACAAGTTTTCTTTGGGAAGGAGAAAATGTTTTTTCGACCCCATCAATGATTTCAGAAATGGAAGAGACATGTAGACTATTATTAAAAGAAGAATTTCTTAAAGTCGAATCGGATTGGGATTCAGTAGGTACAATAGTTGATGTTAACCACATAGCAGCCACTCCGGTTGGAGCGGAAATAGTATTAAAGGCAGAAGTCATAGGTACAGAGGGAAGGAAAGTATCATTCCGAGTATCTGCTGAGGACGGTTTGGAATTGATCGGTGAAGGAAAGCACGAAAGATTCATTATAAATGTCCCCAGATTTAGAGAAAAATTTGACTTGAAAGTAAAAAAACTAGAGGATCTCAAAAACTTGAATCAAAGTACAAACTAAAAGATTAGTTTTTACGTTCACGTCAAGAACTTAGGAAATGGATTGAGAATAAGGACGTCCTCTTAAGCACAATGAAGTTAGATAAAAAGAGTATATGTGTAAGATGCAAGGCATATCAGGAGAATTGTTAATGATATCATAAATAATCTAATCAAATCACTGAAATGCTCTCATAAACACTTACACATAGAGAATAATTATGCAAAACAGAACAGCATACCTAACCCCTGTTTAATACTTTGTACATTCATTCAACTAGACTTAGTGAAAGAATGCATCCACCATAAAGGCAATGAACAAAGCTGCTAGGTATGGGCTGCTAAATTTAAATACTAACCACGAAGTTTTTTCACTAGGCCTTAACAATAGCCATACAGACAAAGATATCATGACGATTCCAAATACAGTAGCTGTCAAAAGATAGATCAAACCAAACTGATAAAAAAAGAATGGAAGTACACTAAATACAACCATCATCAACGTTGTCAAGGCTATAACGCGTACAGACTTTGATTCGCTTGATACTACAGGAAGCATCGGAACATTGGCCTTTTTATAATCCTCCTTTACATGCAAGGCTAAGCTCCAAATGTGAGTTGGAATCCAGAAAAATACCAATCCAGCCATTGCAAGCCCAATTTCTACATGCTGAAATGTTACTGCAATATAACCAATAAGTGCGGGAGCACCGCCAGAGAATCCTCCAAGAATAATATTTGACTGACTTGTTCGCTTCAACCATTTACTATAGACTATAATATTATCAAATAAACCAAAAGCCATCAATCCAAAAGCCCAGATATTTATAAACCATGAACAAACAAGAGATATACCAGCTAATATTAGTCCAAAAATCAATGCATTTCGTGGAGAAATTCTACCTGAAGGGATGGGACGGCCTTTTGTTCTCTCCATAATAGCATCGATATCGCGGTCATTATAACCAGTAAGGGTATCTGCTGCAGCAGAACCTGCAGCTATTGCAATAAATAGTAAGGTCCAAGTCACCCAACTTACTTGAACATCAAATAACCACGACGCTGAAACCGCAGCACCGATAGCTGTGAAAACAAGTAGATACCAAATTTTTGGTTTAGTGAGCTCATAATAATTTTTAACTTGGTTACCTACTGTCTTCATCTGTAAACCCAAATAATCTAATAACCTACCATTATCTTATAATTAAAATAGTTATTTATATCTTGAGAGAACTTTTACTATTTGGATTCTGAGTTAGAAATAACTTCTCTCGAAGTTTTCCTCATCTCAATGAATGTCTCGGTCTTTTGGACCCCTTCTATTCTACCCACCTTTTCTGAAATAATTTGATGCATCTCGTCTAGAGATCTGGCAGTCATAGTTACCAATACATCAAATCGCCCTGTAACTTCAGCTACCTCTCTTACTTCAGGAATTTTAAAAAGCTCTCCTAGCACATTGTCACGCAACTTTGAATCCATGGTGATCCCCGTCAGAGCTTTGACATTGAAGCCTAACGCCTCATCATTTATTATTATTGTGAATTTTTTTATTAACCCTCTTTTTACCAAGCGTTTGATTCTACTATAAACTACAGAAGAATTGATATTGATTTTTTTTGAAAGCCTGGGTACAGATATGCTTGCATCCTTTGACAGCTCACTCAATATCTTTAGATCAAGATCGTCGATTCTGCCCATAATTTTCAAAATATACTAAATTTTGGTGGTTAATAAATGTATAATTATTATATTTGTATAAAGATTTTTTAATTTTAAAAAAAATTATATAATTTTTTTTGTTTTGAACATCTCTGCAAGCAAAACGGCACCCTTTGCCGAACCCATTTTCTCATTATGTGTTAAAAGTACATACTTTATACCATTCTCAAATACAGAGTCTTTTCTCAATCTTCCTACTACAGTAGTCATCCCATCGTTAACCTCTCTGTCAACTCGTGGTTGGGGCCTTGTGGGATCATCATTTACCACTATATACTCCTCAGGAGCACTTGGAAGTTTTTTTATAGAAACATTGTTAGAAAATTCAATCATCTTCTGTTTGACTGATGACGGATCTGCCTTTTCATTTGTCTCAACGAAAACTACTTCTGTGTGACCATCAGATACAGGTACTCTTGTACATGTGCAGCTAACCTTTATATCATTGGTCAAAATTTCTTTATTAGCATCGTCGTATTTACCCAAGATCTTTTTTGTCTCAATTTGTACCTTTTCCTCTTCTTTAGGAATATACGGGATTACATTATCTAATATATCCAAAGCAATAACACCAGGGGACCTGCCAGCACCCGATAGCGCCTGCATCGAAGTCATAAAGACATTTTTTACTCCAAAATTATCGATCAGAGGTTTTAAAGTTATAGCCAGTCCAGTTGTGGTGCAATTTGGCAATGGTGCAATAAATCCCTTCCATTGGCGTTCTTTTTGTTGTTTTTTTAGAACCTCAATATGATCATCATTTATTCCTGGAATCAATATAGGCACATCATTTTCATATCTAAACGCAGCAGCTGTACTGATTACAGGAACATGTCGGGCCAATTTTGGTTCAATTACTTGTGCGTCATCCGATTCAAGTGCGGTAAATATTAAATCGAAATTCTTTGGATCTATATCATCTATTTTTGACACTACTTTATCTCTTATATAGTCTGGAACTTGTTCTCGATTATGCCATTTTAATATACCAGACTGAGGATCCCTAATAGCATCAATGTACTTTTTACCAGCAGATCTCTCAGAAGAAACAATATGGGTTAAATCAAACCAGGGATGTTTGTTAAGTGCAACTACAAATTCCTGGCCAACTGCACCAGTTGAACCGATTAACGCAACCTTAAGCATATGTGATGCATAAAAGATAAAACAATTAATAATCCTTTTTAAACCGTTTTTGAAATAAAAATTGATGTCAAGGGCATATTCGGATTAAAATGGATAATAAAAAAGAATCATTTGATTCAAATTTTCAATATTGTCAACATGGTGGTATCTATTCTGTAGATTCTTATAAAAGTAGCAGTAGTAGCATACAGATAGACTTTAGTTCCAACCTAAATCCATTAGGAATATCAAAAAGAGTTATATCGAAAATGCAGGCGAATATTTCTCTTGCATATAACTATCCCGATCCAAAATGTATAAATCTAAAAGAAAAAATCTTAGAATACATAGGTTCTGATATTGATTTTAATATTGATCATAACCTCATAGCAGGAAATGGAGCCACTGAACTCATTCATTATTTTGCATCTGCATTCGTAAAAAAGAAAGCATTAGTTCCAATTCCAACCTTTTGTGAATATGAGCTAGCTTGCAGACGTAAAGATTCGCAAATACACTATTCCAATCTACACAGTAATGATAATGATGATAATGATGATTTTCATATTGACTCTGATTCTATTATTAGGGTCGCAAATAACCCAAATAATGAAATCTCGACAATTTTCTTGTGTAATCCTAATAACCCTACGGGAAAATTCTCAAAAAAAGAGATAACAAACATCATTGAAAAGACAGATAAAAAAATTAAAATCCTTTTAGATGAATCATTTATTGAATTTGTGGACACCCAAAAGAAAATTACGAATAATTGTTTCATTAATCTATTAAGCGAATACAAAAATTTGATAATTCTCAGATCCCTTACAAAAACATTTGGTCTTGCAGGCTTAAGAATAGGCTATGCGATCTCGACAAAAACCAACATAGACAAGTTGAACCAATATTTGATCAGCTGGAATGTAAACGGGCTCGCACAAATGGCTGCGATAGAGTCCTTAGCAGACAAATTTCATTTACAATCGACGCTGAAAAACAATACATCCGAAAGAAAAAGATTGTATCGTTTGTTTGGTAAAAATAATAGACTAAGACCTATCCCAACAGATACCAATTTCTATTTATTAAAGATTTGTGATACGAAAATGAATTCCACCAGCCTAAGAAATAAATTATTTAAAAGGAATAAGATACTTGTAAGAGACTGCAAGAATTTTACAGGTTTGAATGACAAATTCATTAGAGTGGCAATAAAAACAAGAAAAGAGAACGATATTCTATTAAAGGCTTTGGAAGAAGCGTTATGAATTCAAAACTATTAATGATTCAAGGCACCTCATCTGGTGCAGGGAAAAGTATAATCGTCACTGCTTTGGGCAGAATTTTAACTAACAAAGGTTTCAAAGTTGCCCCCTTCAAATCTCAAAACATGTCATCTTTTATCTACAAAATTAAAGACTCTAGCAAAATAATTGCAAACGCCCAAGCCATTCAATCTTTAGCATGCAAAGCAAACCCTAATCCCAATATGAATCCCATTTTGTTGGAACCACTAGGTAACAATGAAAGCAAAGTGTATGTTAACGGAGATTTTTTTGCCAAAATGAAAGCCCAGCAATATTACACAGAATTTGTACTCAAAACCGGTTTTCGCGTAGCATTAACAGCTTTCAAAGAATTGCAGAAGGATTACGACATAATTTTGATTGAAGGAGCAGGCTCTCCGGCTGAAATAAACATTCAGAAATATGATATAGCTAATATGCTTTTTGCCAGCAGTGTTAAATCGCCTGTTATATTAGTCTCTGATATTGAGAGAGGAGGTTGTTTTGCAAGCATTTTAGGGACTATGATGTTGTTAAAACCTTCCCATCAGAAATTAGTAAAGGGAATTATGATAAACAAGTTTCGTGGTGACAACAAGATCCTGATGCCGGCTATAAAAAAAATAGAATCTAAAACTAAAACGCCTGTTTTAGGGATTATCCCAAAAATTGATCACAACATTCCACAAGAAGATTCCTTGGATGGTAATGATATACCCGATCGGGATGTGAGATACCAGTTTATAGACAAAGAAAGGAACGGTATTAAAAAAATACCGTACTCAAATAATCATTCAATTAAAGGTACATCCAGTAATGGTGTTAATAGATTTGCGTCTAATCAATCAATTTTAAATAAAGAAATTGACAAGTTTGCGGATACGATAGAACCTTTTATCAATTTTGATTATATAATGGATAAGATTATCAATAAATGAAAAAGAGCATGCAGTCAACATGGCGTTTGTTTTAGGAGCAGAAATTATACTTGTATTGATAATTGCATTATTTATAGACGCTATGATCGGTGAACCACCTAATAGATTACATCCAACTGCCATAATAGGCAGAATCATTAATTTCTTTACCAAAATCATAAAAAATTCATCCCAAAACAAGCTAAAGAACTTTGAAAAAATTATGGGATCGATTTTAGCGATAGGAATTACTATTTTAATTGGTTTAATTGTTTATTTTATTATAGTACAATCTCTCCACTTATTAGGTACAATAATATTCATTATACTGTCTGCCATAATTTTAAAAGTTTCATTTTCAATTAGAGCTATGGATAATCACATTAATGATATTATAAAAGAATTAAACAGACACGACTTAGACAAGGCCCGTAATAATCTAGCAAAAATTGTTAGTCGAGATACAACAACTTTATCAGAATCCAAAGTAATATCGGCATGTATAGAGTGTATTGCAGAAAGCTTCGTAGACGGTATACTCTCCCCTCTATTTTACTACGGACTTTTGAATACTCCAGGAGCTATGATGTTCAGGGTAGTAAATACCTTGGATTCTATGATTGCATATAAGGATGAGTATTACAAAGAATACGGTTGGATGGCCGCGAAATTGGATACGCTAATGAATTTCATTCCTGCGAGAATTTCTCCGGCATTCTTAATTCCAGCCCTCATGGTATGTCGAAAGGATTGGAAAAATTCCATAAAAATATTGAAGAGAGATTGGAATAGAGTAGAAAGCTTTAATGCGGGAATACCAATGTCTATAATGGCAGGAGGGTTAAATACCCAATTAGAGAAGACAAATCACTATAAACTAGGAGACATGGCAGAAAATCTATCCATCCAAAAATGCATGATATCTTTGAAAATAACAAAAATTGCTACAGGAATATGTATCGCTGGTTTTGTAATTCCAATCATGATAATCTTAAATTATTTGAGTTGGTGGAGTTTGTTTTTTGGTTTTTAGGAGCATTTTAGGGATAATAGCATTTTTGACAATATTGCCGGTTGGAAACTCTGCCAAGAATTATGAATTAGAAAATATTGCAAAGAAAATGTATTTGTTTCCACTTGTAGGAGCTGTAATCGGAATGATAACTTTACCAGTAGTGATAGCATCGACTTATTTTTTCAACCAATATATAACAGCCTTCATAATTACAATTTTCTTAATAGTACTGACAGGTATCCATCACACAGATGCCTTGGCAGACTTTGCTGATGGGATAATGGTCAGAGGAAATAAGGAAAAAAAATATCAAGTTATGCATGATCCGCGAATTGGCTCAGCTGGTGCAGTTGCTATATCAGGATACGTAGTAGGAATGATCGTGGCAATTTCTTCAATATCTGGTATGGAACGATTGATTATAGCCGTAATTGTTTCAGAGATAGTATCTAAATATTCAATGGTATTGCAAGCATTTTATAGTAACTCTGCTTGGGATGGATATAGCTCTCAGTTTACAAAGAATATGAAATCAAAGAAGAAAATTTTCTTATCTACAATTATTACTATAGCACTTGTTATACTAATCACCTACACAAATATTTACATGGGATTCCAAATCTTAGTAATTGGTATAATAAGCTCTTTAATTATAGCATACATCTCAAATAAAAATCTGGGTGGAATTACAGGTGATGTTATAGGTGCAACAAATGAGATTGTAAGACTAGCCTCATTGATTTCCTTGACATAAACTAATCCCATCCTAATAGGATATACTGTACAAGTTAAAATATCATGGCAAAAAGAAATAATCAAAGTTACTACATTATGAATTGTCAACCAAATAAATGATTAAAGAAAACAATAACTAGTATATCATCTTTTAAATGTAAAAGATTCTTTGATTCTCAATTCTAAAAGAAAGAATATTAGTATCATCAAAACAATGAGAAATTAGAGAAAGAAAAAAAGAGAATGAAGTTAGGATGTGACATACAATAATTAATTGTGTTATTATGTGCGGAGGCATGGGTAGTCGACTAATTACCAGCTCCAAAACACCTGTAAAAAAAAATATAGAAAAACCTCTCCTGCTCTTAAATCACAAGCCCCTGATTCAATATATCATTGAAACTTTATTTGGTTCAAACAAACAGTTCAAATTGTTTGCTGCAGTAAGCAGCAATACAAAAAAAACAGAAGAATTTATCAGTATCAAGTATTCCAAAAAAATAACAATCATTAAAACACAAGGTAATGGTTTTTCAAAAGACCTTTCATGTATCATAAAATATTTTAAAAGTAATTACCAAATAAAAGAACAAGAAAAACAGATACAGCAACAAAATCAATTGTCTGATTCTTCAAGGATTATTTTTTTACCCGCTGATCTACCTCTTTTATCGATAAACACTATTGAGAGAATCGCAGAACTAAGACAAGAAACTCCACTAACCTCTATAGTTATAAATAAAAAGATAATTGAGGAAAACGGTTTTAATCCTACTTTATATTCATTAAGGATTGATAAAGAAGTCTATTGTTATACAGGTATTTCAGTAATAGACTTAACTTACATTAGTAACGATAATAGAGATCTAGATTACAGTCAAATAAAAGAAACACCTATCGTTATGAACAATCCAGAAATTGCTTTTAATATTAACACATTCAAGGATCTAAAGAGAACGGAAGAATATCCTCTTCTGCTAAAAAGAATAGACCAGAAAGAACTATAACAGAATAGATTAATCTAAAGTTTCTATTATATTGCCTGTTATTTTTGCCTGTCCACCGGTATTCAAAAGGAGTTCAGCATTACAAGATGGACATAAAACCACTTTCGTACTATATGTGTAAAGGACTTTAACATTCTTGCAAGATTCGCATTCAACCTTTACAAAGTTGCTACGAGGTTTTGGAATCATAATATTATGTTTTTTCATATCACTTCACCATTAATCCCTTTATTTTCATTCTATTATGCTTGAATTTCCAGCTTTCTGATACGCATTCCTTGTTTCATCGTCTTTCTTTGACATGTCTTGCATGTATACTTTAAAGTAACTTTTTTGGTTGTTTTAGCAGTTCTTTTTAACTCTGGGAATTTCTGACCACCATATCCCTTTTTGTCTTCAGCATGGCGTCTGGCACCCTGGGCACCCTTTCTATCCTTGCCCTTCTTGTAAGTAGAAACAGCTTGAACAGTATGAGTTTTACATTTTGGACAAAATTTTCTCAGCTCTTTCTGCATCTTCATATATAAAATCAGTTCGTTAGGGTAATTTAAAGTAAATATATCATATCCAGAGACAACAGTCAACATCGATTTTGTACAAAAAATGATATTTTGAATTCCTAATGTGATAAAAAATTTAACTGCAATCAAAATTTATTGTATAATCTCTTTTTGGATGTAGAAATAATGCAATACAAAGCTTATATACATCCATGATCAATTACCCCTAATGTTGTCATTCTTACAAATTTCAATAAGTCCTGAAGCTTTTGGAGTATGGATACCGTTAGCAGTTGGTTTAGGAATTGGGCTAGTTTACGCATTAGTATCAGCCGCTAGAAGAGCAAGGTAATCCCACATTTTTTAAGCCAAAACATTTTTTTCATACTCATATATTAATCTAGAAATTACCACTTGGGATTCTAATCCCACATTAGAGATAGAGTATTTTTTGTTAAAGCTAGAATCTACACCATCTGAAAAATAACCCTTTGGAAATCCTCCAACAACCATACAGGGATTAGAAAACTCAAGGAGATCGGTGGCTATTAATTCAAGTTTTCTATAAATGCCAGTGGTGGAAAGACCCACAACAATATCGGCTTTGATAATCTCTCGTAACAGATAATCAAATTTAGTATGGTCTCTCATTTCCAGCAATATTTGTCCTTCATTTGAAATTATTTTCCTGTTTTTAAGGAGGTTTAGCATCAGTCCCTCAAATCTCAAATAGGATTTTGGAATTCTAACCGTGCTTCCTACAAATATAACGTTATCATTAATAGTATGTATGAAAACTCTGATCAAGTTATTTTGATAAAGTGGGGTAGCCAGTGCATTTATCAATGCAATATGAAGTATATCTGGTCGACCTCGTTTATGACGGTTGTCTAGATTAGTAGCCACCATAGCAAAATGATGAAATGATCTATCTAACAAAATATCGTCAGGTTTTTTACCAGAGTGACGAATCTTTTTAAATGAATGATGCTTATAGAGGTCAATAGGAATTGTTTCTAAAGAAGCATCGGCTATGATCAAATTTAGCAAATGAGATGAATGTAAAGACAGTCAGAAATTATTTAAAGATATATAATATTACGACCTGTATTATATCAAAATAAAAAGTTATGAAAAAGAGCATAATAAAACAGATGGCACTACAGAGAGTAAGAATTTTGATAGATAGTGCGCTGTACAATAATGACGAATTTGCTCAAAATCATATCAAAATAGCAAGGAAAATCATTTCAAAATATAAATTAAAAATTCCCTTTGGATACAAAATATTATTTTGTAAGAATTGCAAAAAGTATATTGTTCCAGGGCAGGATTCTAGTATAAGGATTGGCAGGTCAAATACAAAGGCTCTAAGAATAACATGCAAGTTTTGTGGGCATACATACAGAAAACTATTGGAAAAGAATACAAGAAGGTCAAATTCAAAAAATAAGGTATGATAACAACATGAGCAACAGCAACAGCAACAGCAACAGCAACAGCAACAGCAACAGCAACAGCAACAGCAACAGCAACAGCAACAGCAACAGCAACAGC
>JAPSGR010000122.1 GCA_031177355.1 Candidatus Nitrosocosmicus sp.
CTTCATGATTTATTCGGTGTATAATGGTAATAAGATCTACGGACTCAAAAGCACTTTTGTTGATGTTGCTCTTCCAGAATGCCTACCAGTCATACAAAATATGATAGATTCATTTCATGTAACAGGCTGATAAAATAGATTCCTAATTCTTTTATTTATACCTCCTAAAATTAGTAGAATCGATCTCATAATAATTGACAACACTATATTCTGCAGTGGCTACAACTCCAGACGTCCCGGATATATCCATAAAGAAGGAACCAGAATTAAGTCCAAGTAGGCATGAAATGCCCACTTTGTGGCTTCCATAATTGTAAGTTAGAGGTTAGATGATGAAACGCAGGAATATATTTATTGCAGATTTAGTATTATATTATACAGATGTTTGACTATAACTACGAGAGAGTTATGAAAAAATTAAGTAACTAACATCTTTATAATACATTAAAGTAGCTAATAGTTGAAATTTTACATATCGGACAAAGTGGTTTCAGTCCCATATCTGTCTTTTTTCTTCTCAATTCCCTCTGTTTGAAGCACTGGTAAGTATGATATACCATGATCTATTTTCAAATGGCTTAGGAATGCCACCCCGTTGTTCACGGTATCCTTTACAATTAGTCCTCTTTTGCAAATACTGCACTTTATAATGTGCTCATCTCTTTCGGCCATATGATAGTGATTTATGACTAGTCAGAGTTATAAAAACATCAACTTGTTCACCCGCATCATCAAACAAAATTGAACAGGTACTTATCCAGTAATCCCATTAGCAACAAGCACAGAATAACAACCAAGTCCACAATCTTCACAAATAGGCTTTAGCGATTTACTATCTGCACTTCCTATACAACAAGGCTTCTTCTCTCTTCCCATATGGTCTAAAGATAGTATTGCCCACGAAGGACATTGTACTGGTGTAGTACCAATACCTCCCCAATTACCTTTCATAAGTGATAACTGTTTCTTGCTATTTATCACGAAATCTGGATATTTTTCCCTACAAGCAATTAGTTTGTCAACTACATTATTACGGTCCTGTCCATAAGGAAACCACAATGGATCACCTTTTGCAAAGGGTGTGTGGAATTGAAATCCAATCTTGTTAACTAATCCTTTCCACTCTTGTACCAAGTCGTCTATACAATCATAGTTTAAGGAATTAATTGTCATTGTTATCCATATATCCTTCCACGCAGGTTTCCTATTTCGATCTGGACCTGCTATATAATCTAGTATATTTTGTTTTGTCTTTGAATACGAACCTTTGCCTCTAATCTGATCATGAATCTTCTCTGTTCCATCCAAGGATATCCAATAAAAGTAGAGATTATCAAATCTCTTTAGAGGATATGTTCCATTTGAAACAACACATACTCTTCTGGGCATTTCTTCACAAAATACCTGTATTATCTCAGGTCTCATAGTTGGCTCTCCTCCTACTAATGTAACCACAAATATTTTCTGTTTTTTAAATGTCCTCCTGATGATTTGCCTCCATTCGTCGACACTTAAGTCTTGATCTTCATTTTTTCTATTAAGCCACCAGTAACAATGAGTACAATGGAGGTTGCAGATATTATTAACATCTACTGAGCCGTACATGGATGGCTTTTGATGAAATAGTTTTATACCTACATATTTCTCAAAAATTCCAAAATACAAAGGAATCTCTCTAACAATATCAGTTATGCCACGACCATAAACAAGATCAACCATAGTCGTTAAAATGACTTGTATTAAATAAAGTATTTGTTGGTGATTTACTTTACTCACCAATAATATTGGCTGGGTAACTTTCAGAACTAGAAAG
>JAPSGR010000123.1 GCA_031177355.1 Candidatus Nitrosocosmicus sp.
TAAAGATCCAGATAGTACCACTTCTATCTCTTCTTCTAATAAAGATCCAGATAGTACCACTTCTATCTCTTCTTCTAATAAAGATCCAGATAGTACCACTTCTATCTCTTCTTCTAATAACAATCCATACAATCTAAGTAAAAATAATCCATTTTATTATGAATTTCAGGCCAAAAATAATACTGCTAGTAAGGATAGTATGTCTTCATTCACTGACTCATCGAATCCGATTAATAGTAATTATGTTAACACTTTCAAGTCTCCCCCACAAGACAATCCTTCAACTTTTATAAAGTCTCCCCCACAAGACAATCCTTCAACTATTTCGGGATTGCAACCACCACCACAATCACAATCACAATCACAAATACAATCACAAAGTATTAATCAACCGGTATCTCATCCATATTCCTTCCAATCTTCATCTACTATAATTAACAAGAATTCCTATACTGCCATTAGTCCTACTCAAAGTGACATAGGTGATTCCCTAAATGGAAAGAACAAACATTCTAAAGAAATCTCTGCATGTTTCGATAGAGCCTTTAGCATAGATAATTATCTATCTGACTCCGAAATTATTGAATGTGCAAAAGACCGAGATAGCTATTCTCAAAATAACATCAATAATTATATTTTGAGTGACAATCTAGAAAATAATGATAACGATGATAAAGACAATAAGACAGATAACAAACATTCTAAAGAAATCTCTGCATGTTTCGATAGAGCCTTTAGCATAGATAATTATCTATCTGACTCCGAAATTATTGAATGTGCAAAAGACCGAGATAGCTTTAAATAATTTTTTATATTTTTGAATGGAATTTACCCTGATAAATATCAATTAAGTATACTGATAAATCTACCATCTATCCATCTATCAATCAGTTGCAATAATGACAATGTTTTCGCCTTTGATGAATATTTCTCCCATTTCTTGACTTTTTTCTCCCTCGAAAACTTCCATCGCATTTTCTAATGTAAGGTTCATATACTGGTCAAAACTTTTTAACTTGCCTTTGATAGTTCTCTTTCCTTTTAGTTTCAGGAGTATATCTTTATTTAAACTGCCCTGTAAAATATTAGATTGATTGTTGGGTGATGACAATAAGGTTAGATAATTTTTTTGTTATTTAGGTTTAACTTTAGATTCAATCGTTAATCTTCTATATAAATAGGAAGTTAGACCCATGACCACGGCTTGATGTTACGCAATGAACATTGTTTTCTTATTATGCTCTTTGAGCGTTCTATTGACTCTTCTTCACTCATGTTACCTTTCTTTAAATATTGTAAAAATAAATCCTCGTAAAGTTTTTTAGCTCTGTCTTCTGTAAATTCTTTATAATTATCTTTATTTTTATCTACTTTATTAGCATGTATTATATTTTTTATATGCAACTTTTCATCAATTAAGTTGGTCCCTTTCAAATCCCTATACTCTTCTTTGCAATCATTACAATTCCAATCAAAAAAATTTTCGTGCGCATTGCATACTGTCACAGCGTAAAAAAAAATACATTATTATTTAACTTTTTCATAATTCTAATACTTAGAAATTACCTGTACGCTCATTCTTAAGCTGCCATAGTAGCTCAGCCTGGCAGAGCGAAGGTTTCGTAAACCTTAGGCCGTGGGTTCAAATCCCACTTATGGCTTTCAAATTATAATAGTAAGTTATCATGTCACTACCAACCTTACTTGGTCCATTTTTCTATTTCCTTGAAATTTCTTAGTAATGTTTTTAATTTCTTTTGCGTCGCCGTAAAGAACGAATATTTCAAGGCATCTGTCTTTATCTATTTTATT
>JAPSGR010000063.1 GCA_031177355.1 Candidatus Nitrosocosmicus sp.
ACATACTTGAGCCAAGAGATGGAATAGGAGGTCACTGCCTACCCAAAGATACAAAGATGTTTATCAATTCATCTAATACAATAAAAAGTAAGATATTGCAAGCCGCTATGGAAATAGATGAGGATTACAAAGGTTACATTCAGAGACGAGAAAAAAACAATATTAATGGTTCTTTGACTTTAAAGAATAAAGATAGTCAAGAATCAGAAGCAGAACAAATTCTGTACAATAAAAATATCAATTAATTTTATCTATTTCTTTTTTGATTTTTTGTAAGTCAGAACAACCTCTAAGGTCTATTATATTCATCTTGTTTCTAAAATTATCTATGGTCACTGAGCTACAATTTAGTTTAGCATAAGGGGCAATAGCATTGATTATTTTACCATTATCATCTATACCATGAATCATAAGGTTGACTAAAGCATCACCCGGATAATGTCCTTTTGTATCTCTCCCGCATATAATCAAGTATTTCAATGTAGGTGAATTAGTACAGAAAGTCACAATAGCATCAATTCCTTTATTTTCAGAGAACAAACGTCCGGCAATCAGGACTTTATCCATAATTTTGTCTTGTGAAATTTCTTTTAAAAGGTCTATGCTAGACAAAGTACAAATAGCAATGGAATTTCCACATCCTCTATACGAAGAAATGTTTATCGGGTACAAGACTTTACATACTACGCCGGCAACTTCATCTAAATAATACTTAATAGTCAATCTAATTGATCCCCCAACTACTCTTTGAAAGTATACCTATTTCAATAAATGGCGCCTCATATTCTTTCCAGGGATCATTTCTCACCCAATCAAATTTTTGAAAGAAAAGAACATATATATTATTAAAATGATGACCATGCTCATGAACCCTCGCAATCCCGTGTATTGTCAGTCCCTTATTTTTATTAGGCTTGTATATGTCTATCACTAAACTAACATACGGGTTCTTCTTAATATTGCAAAATTTCCTAGTTTTATAGTCAGTTGCAACATAAAAATAACCTGCTTGATACAGGTATGATACCGGTACCACATGAGGTTTATCTGTAACAGATGTGGCAAGTCTACAAACTTCATTATCTCTAACAAATTCTATTTCTTTGGATGTTAATTCTGTCATTACCTGTATATATACTCCACCCTTCCTAAATATTTCAAACTAATTCTAAGTAAGTGCAATTCATAATTAATGATAAAGAAGTTCATAGACGATAGTTATTCTGACTTTCAGTGGATTTGGTATTATGCTCACCGATGAGCAATTAAATGAGTTAAGGTTTCATATTATTGACGTGCAATGATTCATGTTGTTACTTCTTCAGGTTTTGCATACAGAAATATAAAGGAATATTTTTAATTTTTCATACAGGCAATAGAGTTAGTTTAGTATTATTATCACTGACCGCATATTCACATGATAATTTGATAAAGTAACAAGAAAATAGATCAAATTATACAATAGAAAGAATATGAATAGAGGATTAATAATTGCATATTATGGAAATGGCAAAGGCAAGACAACTGCAGCTTTAGGCGTGGCACTAAGAGCCATCGGATATAACCTAAATGTTTGCATGGTCCAGTTTATCAAAGGTGAATGGGATTATGGAGAAATCTATAGCTCCAATCTCCTAAAGCCTAATTTTGAATTGGTAATTGCGGGAAAAGGATTTGTCGGAATATTAGATGATGACCATGATATTAAGGAGCATATTGAATCAGCAAAAACTGCTTTACTCATAGCCAAAGAAAAGATAAATTCACTCAGATATGATACCATTATACTAGATGAAATTAATTATGCTTTGAAACTGAAATTGATCGAAGAACATGAACTTATTTCTATACTTGAAGCTAAACCACCTAAAGTAAATGTAATCTTGACAGGAAATTATATGACCGATCAAATTATGGATATTGCTGATCTAGTTACAGAAATGAGGGAAATAAAGCATCCCTTTAAAAAAGGCATTAGAGCAAAAAAAGGAATTGATTTTTAAGAGTACAAAAAGCAAAACTAATTAATCTAACAAATTGGTTAAAATATAGTGAGTATTTCAGAAACCAAAAAACTCCCCGAATTGGGAGAAATCGTTATAGTAACTGTCAAGGAGGTTACAGGTCACGGTGCTTATGTAACACTTGACGAATATGATAATCTTACAGCATTCTTGCATATATCCGAGATTGCGACAGGATGGATTAGAAACATAGAGAGATACGTAAAGCCCAAACAAAAAACAGTGCTCAAAGTAATTAGAGTCAATCCTACGAGGTCAGAAGTTGATTTATCCTTAAAACAGGTTACAGGAGAAGAGAAAAAGTCAAAAGTTATTGAAGTAAAAAAGGATGAAAAGGGGGCTAATTTCATGGATATAATAAAAACAAAGCTTGGATATGACCAAACCCTCATGAAAGAATTAGAAGAAAAAATAGGTCAAAAGTATGACTTTATTTACGATGCTTTCGAAGCAGTGGCAATTAAAGGAACTGATGCTCTCGCCAGTTTGGATCTAAAACCAGAAGTGATAGAGGCCATTGAATTAGAAAGCAAAAAGATTCAAATCCCACATATTGAAGTAAGAGCTCTCTTAGAGATTACGGTAAAGAAAGGAGATGGTATAGAAATAATAAAGAGCATTTTATCTGCAGCGGAGGGGTCTAAAAATAACTCTAAAATTGATATCACATATGTTGGAGCCCCAAAGTACAGAATTACAGTAACAGCAGAAAATTTCAAAATTGCTGAAAAATCTCTCAACCAAGCAATAGAAAAAATTAGAACCAATATAGAAAAGAATTCAGGAACATTCAAATTTTCTAGAGAAGAGTCTAAGAAAACTCATACGAACATTTAACTGGTAATCACATTGAAGCATAGAATTAAGATTTGTAAAATGTGCTCGAAATATACACTAAAGGAAAAATGTCAGATATGCAATTCAGATACCCATGATCCGCATCCCCCAAAATTTTCATTAGATGACAAATATATTAGATATAGAATCATGGATGCTTACACTGACGTCCCAAAGAGTGAAAAATAATATTTGATTCATTTAACGAAGTATGAACAATCAGTAACAAATCCATTTGTCTAGTTTGAAGCCGTGGAGTTTATGTTTTCTAGATTAGGAGTAGAATTTATTATACGCATAAAACCCAATTCGCTGGCATTAGTATTTTGAGTCATATTAACAACTACCGGTATAAGGTCCTGGGGTTCGGAGGCAATCGGAGTTGTCGTGGTGGTTTCAATACTACTATTCTTGACAATATCTTGTAGCGCAGTGACATTCGAAGGAACGGTATCGATAACATTTTGGATTGGAATGTCGCTGGCATTAGTATTTTGAGTCATATTAACAACTACCGGTATAAGGTCCTGGGGTTCGGAGGCAATCGGAGTTGTCGTGGTGGTTTCAATACTGCCATTGTTTGAAGAAGAAGCGACATCGGAAAATGTAGAGTTTAATACGCGTTGAGCAGCTGAATTATTCTTGACAATATCTTGTAGCTCAGTGACATTCGAAGGTGTTGCTTCCATGATTTGTCTGATTGGAATGTCGCTGGCATTAGTATTTTCAACTTCTCGTATCATCAGAGGAATTAGCGAAAGATAAGTTTGGTTTATGCTAGCCAAAATCTCGGCATCACTAAGAATAGAGGAATTAGTTTCCTGTCCAGTCACTAACCTATCTGAATCTAATTGATGACTGAAGAGTGACGGGACCAGGCTCAATAATATCATAAAAAAGATAAAAAGATAACTTAAACTTGCTAGGGGAGGGCTAATGCTCATAATAGTGTTGATAACTTTTGATAAAATAAATATATTACTGAATGCTTTAGAAGAAATCTTTATTAAATAAAGTAAAATTTTCTATTAAAATAAAAAAAAGTTGGTTATCTGCCTAGACACAATCCATCTGGTACAGATGTGTTACAGTTGTTGTCTGAAAATACGTTGTTGTTAATGTTTGTTGGTAGACCGTTACCGTTATTCAAATCGACACCACGATTCTGTAATACATTGTTAGAGTTTACGTTATTTGCTGTACTTTGGCCATCGAGGAAGATACCGTTTACGGATCCCTGAATTGTATTCATGGAGAGCTCATTTGCTGCAGAGTTGACAAGGGTAACACCTGCCAAGTCATTTGATTTGAATAGATTAGTAGTCAATTTTGAACCAGAGGAGGAGTGTGCTGCTACACCAATGCTGTTTCCAAACATTAGATTATCTTCAATTACGACATTCTTAGACCCTGTTTCAAACACTGCAATTTCGTTTTCTGTAAAGGTTACTCTATAAATCTTGTTGTCCTCTCCACCAGAGAATAATGCACCTGCTTGGAAGCTTTTAATTGTTCCTGGACCTTGAACAGTTACTTCATCGTTGTCAGCAAACATAATTCCGACCTTAGAGCTCTTTTCACCTGGGCCACTTAATGTAAATCCATTTAGGTCAATTGTAATGCCGTCTGCACCTACAATTATACCGTCAGTTTTACAATCAAGGTTAGCAGTCAATTTAACACTTTGTTTAATAACTTGACCACAAGATAAGCTAGTGCTGATTGGGGCTGCTGTGCTTGCGGTGTTGCTGCTGCTGCTGCTGTTATCACCTTCTTGTGATGGTTGATTATTATCATTAGAATTGGAATCAGAAGATGGGAGTGCACCGTTCAAAATATTGTCTATCATGCTGCTTTGTGCTGATGCTATAGTTGGTTGTATTAACAAAGCGCCAACAGATGCAAATGCAATTAATGCCGCCATGAGATATATTTTGTTATTCATTCAAACAAAGATTCTATTGTATAATATATATGGGAAACTATTGTTTTTACCTAATTCAAGATTAATTTCTATCAGACATAAATAATTAATGAGCAGATTGATTAGAACTTTCTTTGTAACAAATCATAATGTATAATCCATCTATAAAGTCTAATGCAGATTACTCATCATACAAATATTAATATTATTACCAGAAGTATTCAGAACAATTGAAGATAGCGGTAATTGGGGCTGGTGTAGCGGGTAGTTATCTTAGCAATATGTTAGACAAGGAGGGCCATGAAGTTACTCTGTTTGAATCAAATAAGAAGAATTCTCACTGGCCAGTGTGTGCATGGGGTGCTTCTAAACATATGTTAGAATACTTTTCTAAAAAAGCTGGTCTTGACTTCAATAATTATATCTTTCATGTTGGAAAAAAGTTAAAGATGAGCCTCCCAAACCAAAAGACAGAATTCCTTGATTTGTATGGACTCGTTACCTATAACAAAAAACAATGGGAGAATGATCTTCTAGCAAATGTTAATGTAGAATACGGAATTAATTGCGATAAAAAAACTTTTCCTAAGGAAAAGTACGATTACATTCTAGACTGTACTGGATTCCATAGAAGATTTTTACCAAGACCTAAAGAAGATTTTGTGATTCCAGCCTATGAATATTTAGTTGAAAATATTAGCGATATCGATGAATTTCATGTGATTGGTTATAAGGGAGCTAGAGGATACTTTTGGTATTTTCCTCTAAGCAAAGGTACAGGATTCATGGGGGCAGGTGATATAGACAGAAAATACTTTGGAGTAAAGGAATTCTTTGATTCTCATCCAAATGCAAAAATAGTAAAAAAAATTGGACGGCCTATAAGACTTTCACCTCCAAAGTTAATGGAACCATTCTGTGATAACAATATTATCGGAGTTGGAGAGTCAATTGGAACGGTTTTTCCAATGCTAGGGGAAGGAATAATTCCATCCCTCTTAAGCTGCGAAATATTTTTACAAGTATTAGAAAAATCCACCAGCTATAATCAAAAGTTTAATCAAAAAGAGTATCGCGAAAAAATCCTAAATAAATTTCAATATTATTATGACGTCTATAAGATTGTGAGACTAAAGATGGATGGAAAGTTAAACACTGTCAAGCATTTTAATTTACTTTTGAACATGTATAAAAATATGAAAAGAGATGAGAAACGATTCGGATTTGAAATAAGTTTTGAAAAAATGAGAAGACTAGTAAATGCTCTTTAATTTTTGTGCATATACCCATTCTTAATCGAGTTTCTCTCCGCTCTTTGATTTAGTAGAAGTGTCCTCATCTTTTGCCATTAGTTCTGTTTTATTAGTTCTTTTTAGGATATCATTTAAATAGTTAATGACAAATTCGTCTTCCTTCTTTGTGGTTTTGTTTTTTATTAATCTTATTTGGTATTGCATTATCCAAGCCCACACCCAATTCTGATTGATCAGTGCTTCATTTTCCACCGAATATTGATGTTTTCGATGCCAATATCCAATAAGCATTGATACTGGGATATAAAAAAGAGCAAAAAGGACAATGAACAAGGGTAAAGAAATAGCATCGCCTAGAATTGGTATTTGTTTGATTGCAAAGTTATAAGTGATAAGTATAAAATTGGTAAAAGTCAATAAGAAGATCAAATAAATGCTATGACCATTTCTAAAATCTAACCATCTTCTGCGGACAAATCGCTGATTTATTTTAAGGTATTTTAACACAACCTAGTATTCTTTTTTCTCTAATTTAGTTTTACTTTATATCCCACCATGTTTTTGTAAGTTAAATATTTTGTATCATAGACCAGGAATTTAATCAAATATCGAACAAAGTTAAGCATATAAACCTTTAAAGATATCTGTCGGAAATAACAAACACTATGCCCTCTAGTCAATATTATCACATCTCAAAGATAATGGAGATGATAATATCAGTAAATCCAAAATCAGTATTGGATGTAGGAAGTGGATTTGGCAAATTCGGTGTCCTGTGCAGAGAATATTTAGAACTATGGGATGGGAGACAAAAATATGAATTTAATAGAAGAGTAGATTGTGTTGAGGTTTTTCAAAAATATATCTCTCCACTTTATGAATATATTTATGATAACATTTATAATAACAATATTCTAGAAATCGCTCCCAAACTAGATAACAAGTATGACTTAATTTTGTTAATTGATGTTTTAGAGCATTTTGAAAAAAGTGACGGATTTAATCTATTAACGACCTTGTTAGCAAATAATGAGTGCATTCTTGTTAGCACCCCAAAAAAGCCCACTCCCCAAAAAGATGCCTTCAATAATGTGCATGAAATTCATAGGTCAGTGTGGTCGGCTAAGGAATTATCCAGCTTGGGCAATACAGCTTTCGTAAGAGATGATATCTCTTTGATATCTATAATATCCTTAAATAGAAACGTTATAACACGTTTCAATCAGAATATGAAACGATTAAAGAACCATGGAAAATTGCCAATTGAAAGCAGGTTAAAGAAAATTGCAAGGCGGATACCCGGAGTGGCTAACATCTATCGAAAACTAAAAGTTACTAGAAGGTAATAGAATTTTACATGGTTGTAAAAATAGCATGCTTACAGATGGATTGATTTCACCGCTCCTTTTACAATGACTCTTTGGGGTAAGAAAGTCTAATAAAATAATATCATATTATAGCGTCTTAATGTTACTACAGAAATAAATTTGGCCGGATAATAGCCTTATAACGAACAACTATTGCTTTTTACAAATCATCATTTCAGTAGATGGACTCTCTTTTTTAGTAGAAATCATCAATATTTCAAAAGGATATAGTATACAACCCACCACAAACCCGAATGCTTCTCCCTTGCTTGCAGTTCTTTTAATTAGGTGCCACAATTTATTAATCATCACTCCATCAGAATCTACTGGGGTATTCATAAAATAGAACATTGGAGATCTTTCTAATATCTTAAACCCTGATTTTTGAATTAAGGACTGAATTTCATTTAGAGAACGAGTGGATTGAAATCTGCTGCGTGCTGAATGGTTATGTATAAAGTTTTCAGAAAAAATCAATATTCCGTTTGGTTTAAGCAAGTTAAAGATGTTACTTATCGCTTTTGCATATTTGTCATCATCAACAACATGAAACAAAACATCAAAAGCAGTAATATAGTCAAATTGTTTTGATATTGGAATAACATTCGAACTAATATCTAATTCCAAAAATTCACCATGAGGATACTTGTTTTTGAGGTTTTTTACAGATATACTCGTTATATCACAACCTGTAATGCTTTTTACACCTAATTGTTTCCAAATATCCACATAAAACCCGCTACCAGAACCAATATCAAGGATTTCAGCGTTGCTAAGATTTGAACCTATTTTTTTTAGTTTTTTAGATACTAAGTGTTTTCTAACTTTGTACATCCATGAATTATAATTTTTACCCAATCCAATATAACCAGTACCATGTAACCCATAATTATCGGTAAGCCGTTTTTCCCAATATTCTTTAATGTTATTGTTACTATTATGATCTGCATTATTATAGTTCATTAATTCACAGCAAAATTTAATTCGAGAAAGTTTATTAAGGTTTGTTTTTTTTAAACTGGCTAGCAAGTTTAAAAATTATTATTCAATTTTGTATAAAGAAATCGATATTTAGTGGTATAGTGACCATGTTACTCTCTATAATACCTACAAATGATCATGCTACCTTATAGGCTTCAAATATATTAT
Source organism: Candidatus Nitrosocosmicus sp. (assembly GCA_031177355.1). Taxonomy (GTDB): domain Archaea; phylum Thermoproteota; class Nitrososphaeria; order Nitrososphaerales; family Nitrososphaeraceae; genus Nitrosocosmicus. Next base: position 8,555 of record JAPSGR010000063.1, read on the forward strand.
TCTCATAGTTTTCCCACAACAAATTACTGCGTGCAAATTCGTATGTTTTGACTCTTTTGGAAAATACCTCTTCTTGATTAGAGAGCAAAATTCTTAATTTTTCAACCATTTCATGGTAGTCATCAAAGCCTACTACATTATCTTCTAATGCATCAAAAATCGGCTGTAAAGAATATGTGCTAAACACAATTAAACCGGCATGTGCGTATTCATATGCTTTATTTGGATTGCAGTAAGGATGAAAAGGATGTTTTTTCCATGGTACAAATCCTACGTCATTATTACACATTTCTGTAATCATATCATTTCTGTCCATGAATCCATGATACTTTATATATTTTGAATCCGGAAACTTCCAGCCAATAACATTCAATTGACCTATTTGACCTGTCTCAAATATATCTATAAATCCGTCTATATTTTTAATTGGTGTTTGATAACCTTTGTAAGGTGCCGTTCCTGCATAGACAGAAGAAAAATTATCATGATTTGTTGGGGGATTAATCCTTTCTATCTCATTTCTCATGGGAAAATTTGGCAAAACAAATATCCTTTTAGATATCCTAGATAATTCGACCTTAATAGGAAAGGAAGGTACTATAGATGGGAAATTAGTAGTTGCTTCCACTTCCCATTCAATCCACATTTTCCTTTTGGTTTTCTTTATTTGATTGCCAAATGATTCTATACTTCGCTTTAATTTCTCTATCATATTTTTATCATAGTATTTTTCCCCATTGTTATCATATTGGTAGACTAAGAATTTCGACCAATATTCATGGTTATCATATACAACGGGATAAGTATTAATCTCCTTAGCCATCTTGGCTGAAAATACATTATGAGCATGAATGATGTCTGGTCTAACTTCATCAATGATTTTTTTCATTTGCT
>JAPSGR010000093.1 GCA_031177355.1 Candidatus Nitrosocosmicus sp.
TTTCAGAATCAGATTAAACAATCCAATTATATAATACATTAGTAACTTTTGCATGGATAAAAAAATAAAATTATCAATCCTATCAATCTTTGTTGCAGCAGCCTTACTTGGCTCCATTGTTGCAGTAAGCAGCACAATCGAAAACAAAGCATTCGCAGGCGGAGACAAACATGACGATGACGATAAGAAGAAGAAAAAAAAATCAAATGAAGCAGTACAAGGTATAGCTCAATCTTCAACAACTGGTCAAGATTCATCTTGTGGTTCTGGTAACGATACAATAGCCTCATGTAACAACGTTGCATTGTCATTTAACTTAAATGACGGTAACAACGCATTAGCTCAAGAGTAATAACTCTTCCTATTCTTTTTTTAAAATTATTCTAATCTCTAATACTTTAACGAATTAAACTATTGTTATTTCAAAGGTTATCAGCATGCCTTCTGTTTGTTTCTAAAAGATGGATATTGCAACTGGTTTTTCGCTGACATAAGCCCTTCTTTCAATTCAAGATTGTTCTATTAGAGTGTTAGACGAGATGAAATTTGGTTTTTACATAAATGAATAAAAAAAATTTTATAAATATAGTGTATAATATCTATCCCACGTTTATCTACTTTGATTATAAGATTATACGAAACACCAAGACCCAATTGTCTGTCTACTAGAGGTAATTGGTATAGCATAAGTAATAGTATAAAAGAAGTATTGTTATGTTTTTTTATAATATTGTATCTTCGCATTTAAAAAAAGATTTTCAGATATGAGATGAGGGCAAAGTGATAATAAATCTTGCTCCAATCTTTTTTCCCTTTGCTAGTGTTATTTTACCACCATGTAACTCAACAATTTTTTTACAGACATACAATCCAAGACCATTACCATCTAAAGATTTTGTAAATTTAGTAAACAGGTAGGGTTTTACTTTAGGATCAATTCCTTCTCCGTTATCTTCTACTATAATCTCAACCATTTCATCAATTTTCTGCAGCTCGTGAAGATTTCCATTTTTATTTTTATTTTTGCTTTTAATAAATATAGAAATCATACCTCCTTCGCTTTTCTTTCTTGATCTTTTTATGGATTTTATAGAATTATGTATCAAATTTGAAACTACCTGTTCTATTCGTGTTTTATCACCATTGATATAATGGACGTTCCTAGAATCAGTAAATTCAAAACTTATCTTGCTCTTACTTTCTCTCAAGGTTCTTTCAAAAGTCTTTATTGTATTTGATATTGCTTCATTTAAGTCAAATTTTCTCTTTCTAATAGTAAATACATTATCTTCAATGCGCGAGATTTCTAATATATTTTTAGTTAATGTATTGAGTTTTTGTCCACTCGCAATTACCGAATCAAGCAGTTCTATTTGTTCTTTGTCTTTTAGAGTATTCTTTACATATTTTGTCAGGCCTATTATTGGTTGAATGGGACTTCTAATCTCGTGTGCTAAAATATCAATGAATTCTTTTTGTAACTTGCCATGAGACTGAAGCTCTTTGTTTACTTTTTTTAATTTTTCATATGTCAAAGTTTGTTCCCATAAAGTATCAAATATTGATTTGTATGACAAAGCGGTATATCCCCCTTCTATAAAGGTGGTAACATCCATTGCATTTTTAGTAATAGTTATAGAGTCGTCTTTTATTTTAATTATGATTGTCTTGAATGTATCTATTATTGTAATTCTATTTAATATAGGAAAGTTAAATTCAAGTACTCTAAATTCAATTTTAGGATACTTTTGTCGGATTTTCTTAATTTGGTTTATCTGGCGACTTGATATTATAAGGATCTTGACGATAATACTTTTCATTCCTAATTCATTTAATTTTTCCAGATCCTTTGTATTTCTTAACCGTGATAATGCATTACGAGAAGGTAATAGAATCAATATTTCATTCCTAGCAGAAGTATATGCATGATTTAATATATCCAGTGATTCCTCTGGGTTTGATATCATTTTAGTTTTGAAGAGTTTTGCTTCTCCTAATTCTCTAATCCTGTCCACTGCATCAACCGATGATTTCCAAGTATTATCAAATATGGTTGAAAAGTGGTCTATATATACAGGATCGTTACTAACCAAAAAATTCGATATAGTTTTTGTTCCAGAGACCTTTTCTGTTGTAGAGGCAAAGTATTTATCACTAATTACAAAATTAATAGAAGGAATATTTGAAATATGTTTTACTTTTATTCCGTCTTTTAGAAAGAATTTAACGACCTCAATTTCTTTTTGGTTATTAATAGACGTTACCCACTTGACACTACCGTCTGCGAATTTTTTATTTGTATTATTTTCAATTCCAAAATAGTGATCACGGCCTAAAGCCATTCCTTTAGGGGTCGAACAGATGTGAAGATAATTCGACTCTTCGGTTATCTGATGAAGTTTTTTACCTATTTCCTCTGCTCCTTCTATTACCTCTGTCTTTATTGGTTCGATTCCATCTTCTATTTCCTGAATTCGCTTAACAGCGGGGATTGCATTTTTCCATAAAGTATCAAAGATATATTGACCTTGGGCTACGACCTCTTTAGCACTACTATAAATGACCTCAGATAAGGGCTGTGCGTGTTGGAAAAAGTTTGTAGCCAAATACTCTGATTCATTAATTGCGACACCGCCCTTCAATCCGTCAAGATGTCTCAACTCACTGACTAATCCTAGCAGTATTTTGCAATAACCAATATTTTCAGGCGTAACATCTGTTATACATCTGATTTTTCCACCTCTAGACATGATATCTTTAATACCATTATAATATGCGGTAAAAGTGACCACCGAGGAAGGCGCATTTCGATCCAAGGCAACATCCATTTTCGTTTTTGTATTGTTCATAAATGCAATTCCTCTTTTTATGGTGTTTTCCGACCCATAGAGAATTTCAGATCTTGAAGAAATAGCGTTATTGCTGAGTCTTTCCAACCAAAAGATAATTGTAATAGCTGATTATAAATACACTGATAGTTCATTATTGTTAAAAGTTACTTTAAATTAAAAAAAACTCTCATAGGGTTTTATTTTATTTAATTCAATACAAAAAAATTACAATTAGATAATTATTTTTGAACGTAGTTGATCTTTGATCGACTTTTTACTTTGCGTTTTCTTAATCTAAATTGGTAAATTTATTTATTTTATTTATTATAGCGAGCAGGATCTTGTATTCAAATTTAGTATACTTTAATCTTTTTTCAAATATAACTTAACAATAACAATTTAGTCCTTGCTGCCGGCGTTCTAACAATATGAACAGAAATTAATTGAGAGTATTGACAGTAAATAAAGCTGTTTATAATACTTTTACATATAGTCTAGAGTCGGGTTTAGCTAACCGAAAAATGAACTAACACGATTATAAACAGACTATTTACTAATCTTGTCTACTAAACAGGTACAGGAAATATATCGATGTAGTAACGCAAAGTGATATTATATTATAGGAATGGTGGTGATGACAATATTGACGGCACTCAAATGATGGCAGTCTATATGGTGAAAAAAAGAGATGATATATCGATTAGATTTTATGAGAAAATTATATTTTTTTGGAAGATGGAAGTATTTAACTGTGTGCTGAGATCATAACGGTACACATAGAGGTGAAATGTATTTAATTCATTTATTTGTAGAAATAGTCTTGATTTCTTATTGATTTTGATACTCATAAGGGTAATACAAGGACAAAGATTGAGAGTTTGTAAATGTTGTAAACCACTACGATGTTAATCCTCTATTAACTATTAACTTAAAAACTAGGGAATACAAAGTTGTTAATAATAATATTCAACAAAATGGAGAAATAGATTGCCTAAGATTTTAGTTTCCTCCAAACAAGTTTCGCAGGTTGTCTGAAAATCCGGGAAATCCATCAGAAAATAGACCATTGCTGCTATTTGATGTGTTTGATGGCCGTGTTGGTGTGTTAGATGATGATGGTGGAGGTGTTGTTGTTGTTGCGCTATCGTCATCTCCTGATGATGGTGGAGGTGTTGTTGTTGTTGCGCTATCGTCATCTCCTGATGATGGTGGAGGTGTTGTTGTTGTTGCGCTATCGTCATCTCCTGATGATGGTGGAGGTGTTGTTGTTGCGCTATCTTCGCCAGTGTTATCTGTATCAGGATTTGGGTCTGGTTCTACTTCATTTACTGTGATTGTGACTGGTGCAGTATTACTTTGTACAGTTCCATCAGTGGCTCTAAAAGTAAACCTGTCCTGTCCTGTAAACCCATCATTGGAGGTAT
>JAPSGR010000064.1 GCA_031177355.1 Candidatus Nitrosocosmicus sp.
GTTAACACATCTCATATCAGCATCTGTAAACCAACCAAGAATTTATCTGCAAAAATTGCTTATTATTTTCAACAGTAAAGTTACAAAAACATCTAAATAAAATAATACTTGGATAATATGTTATCATCAAACCTAAATGCTACGTGAAACCATTCTTAGTTTCGACAATAAAGAGTACATAACCAACATAATAAATTATCCCAACTATCTAGATCGAATATGACCGTCAGTTAACACTTCTCGTTGCAAATTTGAAGCGGCAAACTTATTCTAATTGTAATGAATTCGCCCAACAAAGTCATAGGTTTGGATTTTCTTAGATAAATATATCAAAAACAATAGACGTAATTATATTATTCCAATGTAATCTAAAGCAAAATTAACTTATTGTGTTCGGTTTGAAGTTTAAGTTAAGTCTGGCGCAATATGTTTTATTGTGGCTTGAAAACTACCTAAATAAAATCCATTAAAACTAAGCAATTAATTAAATAATTAATTAATTAAGTACGTATTTATAGCCACTGCGGAATTATTTTTCACGTTCTAATAGGCATGAGTTGTAATGGAATATGTGTAAGGTATAAAGCAAAACGAAATCATAATATTCCATCCAGATATAAAGAAGGACAAAAAAGGTGTAGTACGTGTGAGATTTTTATAAACTGGGAAAATAACCCATATTGCCCGTGTTGTCACTACAAGCTAAGAACAAGATCCTTCCGTGGTTGGGAAATGAGGAAGAATTATAGAGAGAAAACAATAAAGCGTTATTAAAAATTCGATTGTATTTGGATGGATATTAATGAAATGGCAAGTACATTATTACATATAAGATTAATTCCTTAAATATTGTAGGGCATTCTTACTTTCATGTATAGGTACATTGATGATATTCCTTTGGAGAGAGACGATGTTTTTCAAAAGATAATAACTAAACTAAATGATTATATCGAAAATATATCTTCAAAAGAGGATAAAGAATTGCTATTAAGAATGGTTAAAAAGGTTTATCTTAACAATAACAAAGCTATCAAGGCCAAAGCGTTCGATGACACGTATTTGATATTTTCAATTATAATTGCGTTATTGATAGAACAGAGTAAAGAAATTGATATAATAAAACTCCAATAAAATAAGAATTGATATAATATGTATCAAGGGGTTAAATCAGGAATGGATTAAGAATACCTTGCGTACCAGTTATCAATGCAGACCCATATTAGTGAGATAATCATAAAAAAAGGACAAGACCTGTATTGATTCAGGCTTGCTTGAGGAATAATATCGCAAAGAGACAGAAATGAAATGTAATACTTTGGAATCAGGTGGTTTAATATTTTGTCATAAATTTGTTGATAAAGTACAATACAAAAGAGTTGAGGAGTTTAATTACTAACTTTGGATGCATTAACCAATCCTAGATACGTCACCATTATCTATAGCATTTCCAGTATTCCAAGGAGTTATAATTGAGGCGGTATTGCCTACAGCTGTTGCATTAGCTCGAGAAGCCGGATCACTTTCGATATTTTTTGATTTTGATTTCCCCATGTTTGAATCATCTCGGGCATTGACTTTTGATGTCCATTCAGATGCCGTTGCCAAAATAATAAGCATTGTAGAAAAAGTTTTTACAAAGACTAATTTACTATTCACAATAAAGATAAATAAAGATCATCTTTTATAATACCCAAGCATTTATTTATGCTATTAATACTTCCAAATACTAAACTTCTTAAACAGTATAGCCAACGCTTTTCTTGATATAACTTTTAACAGACTTGAGGTCAGCAAATCATGTATTAGAGGTTTTCGTTTAGTGACGAAGAAATGGCGAAATTGGATCCATATCCATTATAGCAGATTAGGCAGGGATCTGCAGAAACAGAACATTTCTTTTGGTACAGGACAAACAGTAAATCCAATAATATGAATTTGGTTTGGAAGATATATGCATGTTGGAACTGGTTTTGTGTACGAGTACTCTATGATGATGGTTATTCAAAAATGTTTCATAGGGTTACCTCTTAAACTAACGAACCTAGAATTATTGGCATATCCATCATTTAACCTATTTTTTTAGAATATTATCAATTTATTTTATAAAGTAATTCGTGGATTGTTATTTTTTTTAAAGCGATACGAATGGGGTTGTACTAACTAAACTTATAATTGTCAATCCCCATTGCTTGACAAAAAAATGTTTCTTTGATAATAAATGGCCTTGTAGTTTAGTCTCCTCTTCCTCATTATTATTATATTGTCCTCCCATCAAAAACAGTTTATCTTTGCTAATTGTTATCTTATTTTTTATGGACTTGGCAGGTACTCCTGCAACAATGTCTTTATCTTCTACATTATGAATCACAGAACTTCCCGATCCTACTATCACATTATCTCCCACCCGTATTTTGTGCTTTATAGTGCTGTTAAGCCCAAGCCAACAGTTGTTGCCAATTTGTGTACTTCCACCTATTACTGTGCCTGCAGTGACCTGAGTGTTTTTACCTATATGAACATTATGTGCAATATGACATAGGGAATCAATTTTAGTTCCTTTTTCAATTATAGTGTCAGAAATGGAGCCACGCGCTATGGAACAATTTGCAAATATTTCAACATTATCTTTGATAATAACCTTTCCAAGGTGTGGAAATCTTTCAAGATTCATATCTTTTTTCTCCCTCTCAAAAGCAAATCCCTCCTCACCTATTACGTTACCTGGCTGAATAACACAATTGTTTCCAACTTTGGCATTCCTTATCACCACTCGGGAATCTATCGCAGTCTGATCACCAATCAAACAATTTTCCCCTATTATCGTAAAATCTCCAATGTAGCAATCCCTACCTATTTTAGCAGACTCTGCAATAATAGCATGTTTAGATATTCCCTTTCTAATGACCTTGTTCTCTTTCATTAGTTTGGCTATTTTTATAAAAGTAAGACGTGGATTATCCACCATTACAAAGAGTCTTGAGATACGATTGCTATTTCCAAAGGTCTGAAGAATACTATTTGCAAGAGTTTTCTTACAAAGAATAACTCCTGATTTTGAATTTAATATAGACTCTAAACCTTCCTTGTCATCTGAAGAACAAAATGTGAGATCGCTGGATAATCCCTTATCTAGTGGAGCGACATTATTTATTTTAATTTCTTCTTGTCCTATCAGGCGGTAATCATTTCCAAAATCTTGCAAGAAGCTCTTTATTGTCCACTGTCGCATGCTAATACTCAATTATACTAGCGGACCATTCTATATAACATACTTCTTATTTTAATAATGCAAAAATTTTAGAGATTGGATCATCTTTATCTTTCAACCAAGTTCTAATTTTATGAGTGGGCCCTAAGAATTTTTAAGAAATAGATCGTTTTATATCACTTCCTATATAGACTATTCTGGTAATTTGACAAAATAGTATTAATTATTAAAATACAGTAACTAATTTTACTTGATTCTCCAAATTATCAAATGGGCTTAAATTAGAAAGACCATTCAAAAAAATAGAAATCAATTGGGATTAGTTTGGCAAGAGAATTAGAAACGATGAGAAAATGTCGTGAATTAAGAATTACCTTAGTTTTGGAATGTAGAATATTTGTAACATATCATTGGCTTTTAATTAGTATCTTTCTAAAAGTGTGCTAACGACATTAATTAGTTTAATTAATGAAAATGGTTTATGCATTACCTCATCAATCCGGACACCCTTGTTGATGTTATCTAATATGTCTCGTTCAGAGACATCATAAGCAGACATTAATACTATTTTCATCCTTGGATCAATGTAATTGATTTCATTTGCCAATTGATAGCCATTAACTTTGGGCATACGAATATCTACGAGGACCATACAATACTTTTTGTAATGCTCTTTTAATTCGTCTAAAGCTAGTGAAGAATTATCAAATGTAACCACTTTTAGCCCTTGTAACTCTAAGGCTTTTTTATATACATAAAGCAAATCATTTTCGTCGTCAATAATCGCAATTTTACGATCACCTACTCGGTTATATGATGTAATGTAATTATGACGAGACAATATATATTCTAAACTAATCAACTATTAATGTTTTTGCAATATAATGGAAATGAATAACAATTATAAACTTTACACTAGCATAGAAGAGACAGTTCAACTAGTAGATTAACATCTAAATATAAAGACTATAAATGGTAAATGCATTATCTTCGCATCTGAAAGCGTCAACGTTATCACTAAAGTATTTGAGTTTATATGACGAATGAAAGAAAATATTTCAAAGATATCAATAAAGGTCAGATAGGAATAAGAAGATCAAAGTTTTCAATACCGTATTTAATGATGAGGGTAAATTTTTAGAGTTGGTTCTCACATTGAAAATGAAATATATCTGTTAGAGCATTATTCCTTCTGCATATCCCAAATCGTCTCTTATTATATTACGATGTCGTCTTTCAAGTCCGATAACGCTAATAAGAAAATACATGATGCCTACTAAGATTGAAAATCATGACAATCTATATATGAATTAGCACAACTACCGACTTAGTAGTTTAATAATAAAGTAGTATCACTGCTCTGATCCATTTACTGGTTAAATAAGGATGAAACGATCACTATATTACTTAATAATGGATTAAGAAGGATTACAAGAAAATCCCCTAACAAGCAAAATAATTACAATCAGATGTCAATAATGAGTATCAAATTTTTTTAACTGATAGTTTGTATTGATAAACCATTTAGTTAGCCTGTTTTTAGATCAATCCACATCCTTACAATTTGGAAAAAGTTTTCACTTCATATTTTTGTTTGTTATATTCAAAAATGTTTCTACAATATTAGTAAAGGTTTCAGGATATTGATACATTAAACCATGTCCTGCATCTTTAATTTGCACAAGCCAAGCTCCAGGAATTTTGTCTACTAAAACTAAAGAGTTGATAGGGGGAATAGCTTGATCTTCTGTTCCAGTTATTATTAACGTAGGTTTAGTCATTTTTTGAAGTTGATCACATACACCAGTCCAGTTCTTTGAAAGCCAATTTTCATTTATCTCAAACTGTTTTTTTAAGGTTGTAGAGAGTATAATTTCAGGTGACTTTGGTATTGTATCTAATAGGTTTGGATTTTCTTTAATCCATTTAATTGGAAATGTAACCTCTAGAAATGAAGTTTCGTCCTCAGTTTGATTATTGACGAAATCAGAAAGTGTTTTTACAACTTGAGGACTTTGTGAAGTGCCTTCTTGTCCACCACATGAAGCACCGTATAATATTAGACGGTTTACTTTATCTGGATAAGTTAAAACCAACTGTTGTGCAACAAAAGACCCCATGGAAAAGCCTAGCACATCAGTTTGTTGTAATTTCAAGGCATTCAAAAGTCCTGCGGTGTCGTTAGCAAATTGTTTAATGGAAAATGCTTTTATTCCAGATGTCGTATTTCCTACTCCTCTGTTATCAAAGATAAGCACTTTATGATCTTTTGATAATTCTTGTAGAAAGTGTGTAGGCCATACATCCATTACATTGCCACTACCACTTATTAGTAATATGGGTGGTCCCTGACCAATCTGTTTATATGCTATATCAATATCTCCAACCTTTACTTTTTGTAATGGCACATTATCTATCACTGATCCTTTATTTTGAAACTTTGGTAATAAAGCAGTATTTTGGAATGGACTATTATTATTAGCGATGTTATTTGAATCCAATTTACTCTCATTTATGTTGCTAATTCTATCTACAATTGGCTGCTGAACTCCTTTATTTATTGACGATTGCAAGCCATGCGGATTTTGTTTAATAGACAGGTCAAGAGAAGCTGTTGTATAAACTAAACTGGCTTCTAAAGTCAAAGCCAATAAACTAGTAATTAGATTTGTAACAATAATTTGAATAATCAATTTATAAAAAAATCCAAAGTTTTTCATGTTATGTTTATCTCAAACTTCTTGATAAGTTTTAGAAATTAAGGATTAAGAATATTAAGGATTTTTGGTTTAATTAGATCGCAAACTCATTCTCAGGTAATTATAGAACAAATATCATTAAATTCTTAGTGTCAGACGAAAATTATTGAAATAGCAGGTCTTGTATGAGCAGAGTGGAGAACTATAGATTCAAGATCCGATTGCAACTATATGGGGAACTGAGCTAATCTTGACTATATTAATAAATTTAAAATTCAATATATTAGTAATTAGCTTTGACTACAGTTAATATTCAGTTGAGACAAAGGAATGCTTAGAATAATGCATTTTTTAGCCTTAGTATCGCATCAAATCTAAAGCTAATCTTAGTTTGGCCATTTCTTCATTTAGCACATCAATCTCTTCCTGATCCTTTGCATATTTCAATAATCTTTCACATGCTTGAATTTGGGCTAACATTAATTCACCTTTTTCCAGACAAAGGTTATGAGAAGACTCTAAGAAACGATACGAAATACTTTTCCCCCTCTCTTTACATCCACACGTTTTTGCTTCTACTAAATATGGTATTTCGTTTTCAATTATGTTCATGTTTATATAATGTATTACCGGTTAATAGTTATATCTTTAATGCAAATAGTGTAAATACTGCTATATGATGTATTTACTTGCAGGTAAGGGAGTCTGTTGAGAATCTATCATATATAACAAACTTTATAGAATCTGCAAATGAAATTAGGCAGATTTTGAATAATGACAATCAGGATAATTAATGGTAGGATAAAAAATTTGTTTACATAATTTGTTCATCTTTCTATAAACCTCCCCTATGTCCACCATTTTTCGCATCATTCAAGAAGATACATACAAGTTATTTTATGTTTTTAAGTATCGACTTTTTGTAGAGTACGTCTCATATAAGGTTTGGTTTGCTTAACAATATGGTCGTCCTTGAAGTGGAAATAAATAATAAATGAGAGAAAGGGAGAGAGGTAATATTACAGGCAAAACTTTTGAATGGAAGCAGTCTCAATATTTACACCCTAGCCCATCCAAGTAATATAATAGATATATTTGACCACAGGAATATGTCACTAGATTTAGAAATGACCTCTATTGAATAAACATTATTTCATAATGACTTGACATACAGAATTGATGATTTAATACTTTAAGAATATCAATAATGAATTTTTATAATAACTAGACAAAAAATCGAACTTATAAAGGGATTAATAGTGATTGATTAGAAATCGTATTCTTTTTGATTATTCAATAAAATATTATGGAGTCGGCGAATAATCCAAAAATGATGTTACTGCATTTGTAAAAACCTCTGGATATTGGAACATAACTCCATGCCCACCGCCTTTTATCTGAATTAACCATGCTCCAGGGATGCCCTCAGCAAGGTTTAGCGAATTTCCTGGCGATGTTACAGAATCCTCAGTTCCTACAATGACCAATGTCGGCACTTTAATGGCACTTAATTTGTCACATGATTCTGTTTGTGTCCAACTCATGAATGCACCTAAGGTCTTTGTTGCGTCTGAGGCGTTAATGGATACCCCTTGTCTCGGAATCTTGGTAAGGTAATCAGGGTTTTCCATCATCCATTTTGGCGGGAACAGCACATCGTCCAAAACACCATATGTCTCATTATCTGAGGTACTGTTTGTCCTATCAGGATTTTGTAACGCATTAGTGAAATTTTGCAGTGCTGTAGATGGAGGGATTACATCCTTACCTCCACACATCGATCCATATAAAATCAGTCGATTTACTTTATCCTGGTGCATATAAGCAATCTCCTGTGCCACAAGTGATCCAAGCGAAAAACCCATTATATCTACCTTATTAGTAACTCCAAGAGTATCAAGCAAACCTACTGTATCATTTGCAAATTGTTTGATAGAGAAAGGTTTGTCGCCTGCGGTGGTGTTTCCTATACCACGGCTATCAAACACGATAACAGTATTGTTTTTTGCTAATTGATTTAGAAGATGCGGATCCCAAAAGTTCATAGTGTTAGAGCCACCTGAGATAAGAAGGATGGTATTTGTGCCATTGCCAAATGTTTTGTAAGCAATCTCAATATCTCCAACAGCAGCTTTCTGTAATGGTATTTTGTAAATATCAATTAGTTTGTTGGAAGTGAGGGCAGATTGGTTTAACTGACCAAAAACATTTTGATTTGAGCTGTTGATATCTACGAGTAATGTCGCCGTGTTTCCAGAAACAATCAAGAGAAATGTAAAAAAGATAATAGTTAGAGCAACACTAGTATTCTTTCTTGTGCTATTGCTATTCATATTTGTTATTTTGTAACAAGGTTGTTTAAATTGTTTTACTGAGCTAGTAATTTCTGAATCTTGCTTTATTATGATATTATTTTACCATCATATGCACTATAAATTCATACAATCAAATTAAGAACGTTACTTGATGACCTCATTTGTGACGAAGTTAGTTAAAGAATACTGCAATAAGGAAAATAAAGAATTGAATTCCTATTAACTATATCAAGAGCTTACTAATTCTTTATATTCTATTTTCCGTGTTACAACATAAGAGTATATAGGATATATAGAAACAGCAACGCAATCACAAACCCAGAAATTGGTAAATAGACAACCTATCATTCCTGGGATTTGAGTGGCTAATAGTTCCGTAAAAAGTATTTGCAACGAATAATATTTTTGTCAGCTCCGCCTACTAAAATGCGGCGCTGTGACCAAAATTTATATTGATATTATTGAATGGATAACTATGATCAATTGGTCACGACAGTATCGAGGCTTTTGATTTCATTCCAATATTTTTCAAACATTATTTCCTGAACCTGCACCTTGTGTTTCTTGTGGGTAAAAGAAGATATCATTTTTTTATATTTGTCATAACGTAATTGAATAACATATTTGCTTTCACTAATCAAAATCATTTCGCTGAGCCCGCTCATCTTATCTAAATAGGATATTTGAATAAGATCATTAACCTTTCTTTAATAATCGAGTATCTTTGAAAATAATCGCAATTATTATTTATAAGAATTTTGATCTTTACCCTCTATTTATTAGCAATTTAAGAGTGAGCAATATTGCAATCTCGAAAATACCATGAAGTATATCAAATGACTAAAAAATTATCAATTCATTGGCAACTTGACTGATTATAGAACTGAGTTCATTATTCTGCGCTCTTTCCAAAGATCATTAATTGATAAAAATATCCAATAATAAATAAGGTTACATTAGTAGTTTATGTCCTCATTCATTACAATAAAACATTGTTATGGTGAAACTACTGATTTTGCCATATCAATACATTGAGAAAGATGTTTTTGTTCTTCTTTAAGGATAGATTTCACCATTGTTAAAGCCTTCTTATTATCAAAGTTCTCACAAATAGCCTG
>JAPSGR010000036.1 GCA_031177355.1 Candidatus Nitrosocosmicus sp.
GCCAAGAGATGGAATAGGAGGTCACTGCCTACCCAAAGATACAAAGATGTTTATCAATTCATCTAATACAATAAAAAGTAAGATATTGCAAGCCGCTATGGAAATAGATGAGGATTATAGGGAATATAGAAAAAATTTAGATAGTGAAATTAGAGTTCCAGCATTCTAATTCAAATAGCTATACAATTCTGATTTTATAAAAGTAGTAGGTTATAGGCTAATGGAAGATTCAGGAGCTAAATCACCAGAGAGAATACATGAATCAACATGGATTACACTTGCAATACTAGGCTCAACTATATTGATTACGATGTACGGAGAAACAATGCTGCTACCAGCTATAGGTGACATAATAAAGGAATTTGAAATTTCTTATAGCACTTCCTCTTGGATCCTTACCGCGTATTTGATATCTGGAGCAGTAATGACGCCTATAGCTGGCAAATTATCTGATATATATGGTAGAAAGAAAATGGTTTTAATAATTTTTGTAATTTACATTATAGGAATTGCGATAGGAGGGGTTTCTAGTAATATCTACATGCTAATCCTAGCACGAGTCATACAAGGGATTGGGATATCTATGTTCCCTATTGCATTCGGAATTATAAGAGACCAATTTCCTGTTTCAAAGATCGCGATAGGAGTAGGGATTTTTAGCTCAATGTTTGCAGCAGGTTCAGTAGTCGGTATAGCCATAGGAGGGCCGATCATCAAGAACTGGGGATGGCAAGCCACATTCTTTACAATTATACCTATTGCCATCATGCTTTGGTTTGTTATTCAAAAACGGATAGGAAATGATAGACCAGCAGACGGTACAAAAGGAAAAGACGTTAATAAAAACACTAAATTTGCAACAGGTACAGAGAAATCGGTTTTTAAGGATAATGTCAATCCAATTTTAAAGCAGCATATTGACATTAAGGGTGCGCTCGCTTTGGCCTTTTCGATTTCCACTTTCCTATTAACTCTTACATATTTTGCGAATATTAATGAAGAATCGCATGACCGTACATCTATAGATGTTATAGTATTAGCTACTTTAGGTGCTTTGACTATAGTATCAATTACAACATTCATATTTGTCGAGAGGAAAGCAAAAGAACCATTAATTCCCCTGACATTAATTACAGATAAGATTTTACTCCCTTCAAATATAATTCTGCTAGTTTTTGGTATAACAATGTTTATGGTTTATCAAACAATCCCTATATTAGTTACAAGTCCCATTCCAT
Organism: Candidatus Nitrosocosmicus sp.; assembly: GCA_031177355.1. Taxonomy (GTDB): domain Archaea; phylum Thermoproteota; class Nitrososphaeria; order Nitrososphaerales; family Nitrososphaeraceae; genus Nitrosocosmicus. Next base: position 1,239 of record JAPSGR010000036.1, read on the forward strand.
TTGGATTTGGTGGGGACGCAATCCAAAGTGCCATGGTGCAACTACCGTTCATGGTAGTATTCTTAATATTCGCCCCTTCATCTGGATTTATTGTTTCAAAAATTGGAAATTTTAAGCCGATTATTGTGGGTAGTATATTGACTACAATTGGGTTTGCAAGTTTGTTTATGTTCCATTCAAACGAACTAATGATTGCAATAAACCTCGTCATAATATCTGCAGGTCTGTCACTAACTCAGGTTGGAGCTTTCAACATAACAATACAGCATACCCCCCACCAGTTCAGTGGTGTTTCAATAGGTATTTCAGTGGTATTAGTTTTGATTGGTAGCTCGATAGGCCCTGTTATAGCATCGTCATTTATGCAAACTTTTCAGGAGACCATAGATGGTATAGATGGAGAATCATATCCTGCTCCCTTATCCTATAGCCTTATATTTCTTACGGCTGCAATTATATCATTATTATCATTCCCATGTGTAATATTATTAAGAAAGCGAACTTTGAGAGCGCCATTAAACAAAGCAGAGGAATCAGACATGTGACTATAAAGAACTTAAAACTTCATAACATGCAACATTAGAAACAAGCATCTTCAACACGATCCGGTTATTACAAATAACTTAGAATTAGACCTAATGTAATTTGGTAGATAAATAGATCCCCTCATACAGGTAATATTTGAACGGAAACATTCAATGGAATACCTCCAGATCTCAATCCGATTCTCATATTCCCCTCTTCATAAGCAACATCCCCAATACTATCTCTTAACCCTCTCGAGGCAAAATGCAAATGATTGCTTCTCAATTTTAGTATATATATCCCATCCTTTTCGTTATGATATCCAGATATGAATTGCAAATTCCCCCTCTTAATCAATTCGTCAAGTTCTCTACATACCGGTTTCAACAATCTCCACGCCACCTCTTCGTCGATCAGTTTCATTAATCTTGATTTTAAAATAAATGTCCTTATTATTGTTGACGTTAATTTTAGCCATAAACAATCTCCCTTTATTTATAGATCAATATTAGGACGGAATTTGGAAACTGCAATTGAACCGTAATATTAACAATAAATTTGTGTCTGTTTACACTAAAGATTGTTCATGATTGATGTAATTTAATAAATTTTGAAACAATTTGTTCAGTTGTTCATGACACTCAGTATTACGAGAATTATAAATTTAAAAAAGCTCATAAGGTAGTTATAAAGTGACAATATCCAATGCAGAGATTGCAAAGATTTTTCGTAAGATCTCATTCCTATTAGAAATTGATTCGGGCAAAGAAGATACAAAAATTAATAGGAATGCGAATTTTAAGAATAGAGCTTACTCCCGAGCGGCAGACCAAATCGAGAATCTACCTATCTCTATAGCATCAATATATAAAGAGAACGGTTTGGATGGCTTGTTGCAAATCCCATCAATTGGTAAAGCAATTTCATCAAAAATTGAGGAATATCTTAACACAGGCAAGATAGATTATTACGAGGCATTAAAATTAAAGTATCCTATAGAAATTGATGATTTTTTGGGATTAGAAGGAATTGGCCCCAAGACAATTAGAGCGATTATTGATACTATTCCTATAAGAAACCTAGATGATCTTGAGAAATTAGCAAAAGAAGAAAAATTACGAACAATTCGCGGATTTTCGGAAAAGAAAGAATTAAACATTCTTAATAAAATTGAATTGTATCGCAAAGGGGGATCAAGATTTTTGTTAGGTGATATTTACCCCCTGGTAAATCAAATTGAAAAGTATTTGACAGAGCATAAGAGCATAGTAAAGACTATTGTGGTTGGCTCATATAGAAGAATGAAAGAAACAGTTGGTGATATTGATTTCTTAGTTGTTACAAAACATCCTGTTAATGTGATTGAAAGCTTCATAAGAATGCCACAGGTAAAGGAAGTTCTTAGCCAAGGTACATCGAAGGCCTTTGTGAAACTCAATAATGGAATTGATGCCGATTTGCTAGTAGTGCCTCAAGAGAGTTATGGAGCAGCATCTCTATATTTTACAGGAAGTAAAGAACATGGAATAACATTACGAAAATTAGCACAAGCTCGTGGATATCGCTTAAACGAATGGGGCCTTTTTGACAACTCTACTGATTACAAATTAGCTGGAGAATCAGAATCAGAAATATACGGCTTGTTAGATCTTGAGTGGATACCTCCTGAAATGAGAGAAAATCATGGTGAAATTGAGATGGCCAAAAAAGGATCAATTAGATGGATCAATAAGATAAATAATATAATTGATTATGAAGACTTGAAGGGAGATTTACAAGTTCATTCTAATAAAACAGACGGCCAGATGTCTATTGATGAAATGGCATACTTTGCAAGAACGGTATTTGGATTAGATTATATCGCTATAACGGATCATACAAAAAGCCTAAGTATTGCTGGAGGGTTAGACGAGCAACAACTTCTAAATCAAATAATTGAAATACAGGAAATAAATGATCGAATTAAACTTGGTGATTTCTTTATAGAAGAAAATAGACCAAAGGACAGAAAATCGATTCAAAATTTCAAAGTAATCGAGAAGAAAAATACAGAAAGCAGCAACATCAAAATTGATAAAGATTTTAGGATATTGACTGCTGCTGAAGTTAATATCCTAAAGGACGGATCACTAGATATTTCTAACAATGTATTGGATAAGCTTGATTTAGTTGGTGCTGCAATACATTCGAATTTTGCACTACCAGAAGATATACAAACAAAAAGATTAATAGATGCTGCCCGGAATCCTAGCGTTGACATAATATTTCATCCAACCGGAAGAATTATCAACAAAAGAGAAGGGTATCCAGTTAACATTTCAAAGCTACTATCAGTTGCTTTGGAAACAAATACTATTATAGAAATTGACGCGCATTACAATAGACTTGATATTCGAGATGAATATATTAGAATGGCAAGAGAAAATGGGGTAAAGCTAGTTATTGATTCAGACGCACATCATCCAATTCATTATTCATTTTTGAAATTCGGCATATCACAAGCAAGGAGAGGCTGGGCGGAAAGAAAAGATATACTAAACACATCGCCTGTAATAGATTTATTAAAGAATCTGAAATAGGAAAATGCAAGGCCACGATACCATACCATGGCATAGCATTGCATTGCATTGCATTTCAAACCACGCTTTAAAAATCGAGCAGATAAAATTCTGATAATGCGATTTCCTTATCTTCAAATAGTTTTGATCCTATACCTAATTACCTCTGTATGCGATATAGAAGTAATAATGAAGTAAAAGAAGGAATTAGAAACAAATGGAACCTATTATTGAAGTCTAGTTTAAATAACATTACAGAAAACATGTCGGGAGGAACTCCACCCTCAGTTTTTGTTGGAAGTTATTCATATCCCAAGGTGAATATTGGACCATTGATTTCAACTTCATATGGGGATGATGTGACTATATTGGACTATCCCGAAGGATGGGCAGGAAAAAGATTAGAGGACATAATAAGTTACAAACTATCCTTAATTCGGGGAACAAGCTCAGCTTTAGTGAATGTCGATATGAGTGCTAATAAATATATTGAATTGTTACAGGAATTATCAATGGCAAACAAATCTCCAGATATTGAGGTCGTCTTTGATAAAAAACCAACCCTGAAATTTGCGGAAATGATGAGTTCGTCGGTAACGGATTCTGATGCCGTTCAATATGGGTTAGTATCAGAGATAAAGAAATTAAAACTTCCTAGCGGAATCACAGTGGATAAAAGAATAGAAAAGGTATACTATGATAAGGATCTGAATGCGAATGACGCTATCAACATGCTATTTGAGGAGGGAACAGAAATTAGCAAATTAATTAAGATAATGAGTATGGGAATGTTAGGTTCTAGGAAAAAAAGGAAACTTGTTCCTACAAAGTGGAGCACTACTGCAATAGATCAAATTATCTCTGCTTACTTAATTAAAAAACTAGTTAATTATTCCTCAATAGACATTTTTAAAGTACATAGTTATACACATTTAGGAAATTATTTTGCGGTCGTCCTAATTCCAGAATATCTATGGAGTTTCGAAATGCACGAAGCTTGGCTTGACGGTAGAGGAAACACAGAGATAGAAACAGAAACAGAGATTCATGGTTCTCTAAAAAATTATCCCAAGATGGGCGGATCATATTTTGCAGCTAGGCTTGCAGTCAGTGAATACTTAAATCTGCACAGGAAGAAAGCTGCAGCAGTAGTTCTTAGAGAAATACAACCCGAATATGTAGTTCCAGTAGGGGTTTGGCAAATTAGAGAAGGAATCAGAAGAGCTATGAAAAGCAAAGGCAATACTTTTGATACCTTGGATAAAGCCTTGACATACGCAAGTATGAAAACAAATTTATCCAAAGACGAATGGATACATAAGAGCGAATTCATAAAGTTAACCAAATGTCAAAAAAGATTGTTTGACTTTATTTAATAGTACAGAGCAGAGGCATGTATTTGAAATTTACAATATAACTATTGCTAATTAAACCCCAAAAAATCGGTGCGTCTGTACATCATTATGAATTTGAGAACATTTATCAAAATGCAAGAGTTTCAATCATTTATTAACCTCAAGAATCATTTTAGCATATTAATATGGCCATCATTGAACAATGTGAAAAATGCAAAGCAATTGACAAAAAAAAGTATTGTGAGAATTGCAAAAAATCAAAGGATTATTTTGAAGTATTTAAGTATTCTATAGGTAGCGACAATAAGGCTGACATGATACCCATCCACATTGTAAAGGCATATACTTGGAATGATGTAATCAAATTTGTAAAAGATAAACATTTCTCAGATGAGATTAAACCCAATATTAACTGCGAAAAGGACTTTACATACATTGATGGGAAAATAATTTCTAATGATTCAACCAACGACTCAATTCCTAAAATCAAAGGTTGTAGAATATATCTTAATAATAAAATCGTTTTTTCTCCTGTTAGTAACAATAGTAAGGATTTGAATGAGATTATAGATATTACTAGTCCAAATGAATAATTATCCAATCCATAAATGATCTAAATTGTTTTTTATGCAAGAAATATCTCTATCAGTGCTCTTTTTTCCTTGGCTTAAGCTTTGACCTTGAAATCATCAAGTAATGACGACAAGAAAAAACTTACAAACCCACGATAATTACTTGATCTAATACTTTAGTTTGATAATTGGAATTATAAATGCAATAGTCAATAATCCTCCAAATATCCATGCAGTTGAATAATTAAAGGTTTTGACTATGATAGAAAACAAGAAAGGTACCCAAAAGGCACCTAACAGTGACAATCCATTTACGTAACTGACCGCCAAAATTTCATAATGAGGCATTTTCAATTTCTCTACCGCTATTCTTCTAGCCATAGTATATGGGATTACAAATCCCCCTGAAGCGAATATTCCAATTAGAACTATGCTAGGTATCATAATCGAAATATTAGCAAATGAAAAAAAAGTAATATTTGTCGACACAACAATTCCACAAGTAAGTAATAAAACAATCTCGTTTTTGACTGATTTTTTCTTTATCAGGCGATCATATATTTTTCCAAATAATGGTGCAAATAGTACATTTACAATTAGAGTCAATATTCCAATTGCACCTGCCATAGTAGATGTTGCATCAAATTCAACTTTAAGGTATAAAATTATAAAGGTTGAAACCAAATTCCATCCAACTTGGATCCCCAAAAGCGAGAGTGCAACTATAAGCATTGATTTATTTAATAAAAGTGATCTCAGACTATCAATATCCATATCAAAATTGAGTGTCGATTTCTTATTATTTGGGATCTCATTTAAAGTAGATTTAGTAATATTTGGTGCGTTTTTATTGAATTCTTTCATTTCATTGTTGTCGGTTTTAACTTTAGATTTTTTTTTATGTAGGGCATAGAACAATAATAATGCGCTAGTTATTCCTAATGCTCCACTAAATATCAAGCTCATCCTCCATCCAATAATTTCCGCTAGAACTATCCATCCGAAAATTCCGATTATGCCACCCAAGGAGTGAGCTGAATTCAAGATACCCACACCTAATCCGTCAAATCCTTTGCCCAGATATCTTGAAATAATTATAACACTAGGTCCAAAGAAAAACGCCATTCCAACACCCACTAGAAATCTTAGAACAGCCATCTGATAAATTTCCGACACTAATCCAGATAGAAGCGAAGAAAAAGATAACAACATGGTTCCAAAAATAAGAATCAATTTAGGATCATATTTTGCAGACAATATGCCCGCAGGTATTTGAAACAACCCTATTCCTATAAGAAAACTTGATGTGACCATTCCAAGCATAGAAACATCTTGACTAAAATCAAGTAAAATTAGATAAAATATTGAAGAAATATTGAACCAATTGACAGCATATAATATTCTAGCAAGTAATATGGAAATAATTGGTAGAGAAAATACTTGCTTTATTGAAGACATCCCAGTATACACATACATTTTAGTATATATACATCTTGTAATAACGAACCATAGAAAAACAAGTGCTCGCTAACGATTAACGAATCATTCGTTCCGTTAATCTATTAGACATAAATAATCTTTCAATGTTTTTACCACATATGCAAGTGCCTTAAAAAAAAAGAGATCCTACTTACGAAATAAGGAAATTTCAAGCTGAAACTACATATATCTGACGATATTTTAAATGAGGAATGGAATGTCCCACATGTCTAACCCAATTTCATTCAAAGATGAATAATGCAGTGATTGGAAAGAACAAAAGAAATGTAAATATTTTTGTATATTTTCAATTATGTCCCGAATGCGAAGAGCCCATAGTTGGAATCAAAGAAGCCACCAAGGGGGAAATCTATATGAATCCGCATAACACTGAAGGGCTAGAGTTATTAAAAAGGGAACGCAGGCGTTAAATAGAACAATAAATGAAGTTGGACACAAGTGAAATACAATCTACACATAAAAAAATTTCTTTTTCTTAACTCAAGTTGTATTTTTAAGAATAAGAATGATCAATATTAAACATCATAGTAAAATTTAAATTGATTAGTTAAAGATCGATCATTTCCGAATTCAAGAATCTCTTTTTCCTTAAGTTCTAAATATGTGCTAACCAAATCAGAATGAAAGCAAAGGTTTAAGAAATTTGAATCGGTATTTAAAGCAGATAATCCTTCTTCTAAGCTAGCAGGAAGTATTTTTACTCCAAATTCTTTCCTCCTTGAATCAGACATTTTATATATGTCTTCGCTGACTGGATCTCCAGGATCTATTTTTTTATTTATTCCGTCTAGTCCGGCTGCCACTATAGCCGAAAAAGCTAGGTAAGGATTTGCAGACGGATCTGGTGCTCGATATTCAATCCTCTTAGAATTAGAGCTCTTTTTTTCATTAATGGGAACTCTTACTACTGCAGATCTATTTCCCCTAGCCCATGCAATATACACAGGGGCTTCAAAACCAGGAATAATCCTTTTGTAGGAATTTATTGTTGGTGTTACAATAGCAGCTAACGAATTTGCGTGTTCAAGGATACCTCCAATAAAGTAGCGCCCTGTTTGACTCAATTCAGCATATGCATCAGTTTCATCATAAAACAAATTCATGTTCTTGTTTGAAGATTTGGTCCATAAGCTAATACTGACATGCATTCCCGATCCGTTATCGCTATTTTCGGGAGTTTGAGTATCAAAAATTGGTTTTGGCATGAAATTTGCAACTTTATTATATTTTTTTGCTACATTTCTTACAATATCTTTATAGATCTGAACATTGTCTGCAGACTGAGTCAAATAGTCGTGCATGAAATTGATTTCAATTTGACCGCTACTAGCAACTTCATGGTTCATGTTGGTCACGTCTATATCATAAAACTTTTTTAGGATATTAGCAACTTCAAACCTAAATTCTATTAGTGAATCCTGAAAGGTTGGGACATCATATCCGGATTTTCTTCGTATAGGATACTTTCCTACTCCGTATTGTTCGGTGGACAAGACTGCTACGTTTTTAACTTTCTCATGTCGAGTCACACCATCCTCATTGATACTATTTTTATCCATATCAAATAATATTTGATCAAATATGAAACATTCTACCTCTGCACCTATTTGACAGGAAATTTGACTTACCGCAAGGTGATCTTCTAGAGCTTGAGAAACACTACGTGGATCTTTAATTGACCTCCCCTGACCAAATCCATTGAAAACATCCGCAATTACTGTTAGTATTTTATAGTTAGACAAATGGATTTTTCTTAGTGTTTTTCTATCTGGAAATAATATCATATCAGACTCGTCTATAGTTGAAAAGCCTTTGACTGACGATCCGTCAAGCCCAATACCTTTTCTAAAGATATCCTGGATTGATTCTTTATCTATTTGAATGTATTTTGCGAGAAACTTTCCTAAAAGATCGGTATATCTTATTTGCATAAAATCCTTTGCTTCAGATTCGACTGTATACCTACCAGCCATAGATGTATCTTCCAAAGATCAATCCCTAACTATATGTATAAAAACAAAGGATAAATAATTTTATTAACAATTCAAAATTTCATTTTTATATGACAAATTTCGCTCAATGTATTAGAGAATGATATAAGCATGACAAATTAGGCTAATACTATCGCAACAATCAATTTATTTCAATATTTATAATCTTATTTCAAATTAACAAGAAATTGAGACTTTAAAAATTAATTAATAAAACTAGGGATAAACACAGTTTCCTGTGTAGCGATCGATAATGATAATTGCCTTTGTTGGGCATGTTTTTGCTGCATCCATTATTGTATCAATTTCTTCGGCCGTTTCTGAAATTACTATTGCTTTTGGGTTTATTTGCCTATTCTTTTCTACCACAAAAACTTTTGGAGCCAATACCTCACAACTTCCAAAAGCCAAACAGAGTGATGGTTCTACTATTATTTGATATCGACTCTGTAAGATTGGCGAACTAGGATTCCCTCCAGTATTATAGACAGTATTAGAATTTGATTCATTCCCATCATAAAATGCATTAGCATTATTATAGTAATCTCCTGTTTTTTCATCTAAATTTACAAATTTAATGTTTGAATCAAAGTCACTTGTATTATCCTCGCTGAATTTATCTTCATAGTCAATTATTACGGAGTTGGAATTTTTAAGCGTCTTATCATAAATTCGTCTTTTTTCAGGATCAGACAGGTTTTCAAATGCAATATTAATGTTTTTCATCACATCTTCTGAAACTTTGGAATTTCGGTCAGGGTGATATTTGCGAGCTAGTCGGCGAAATGCAATCTTAATCTCCTTTGGACTTGCTTTTTCGTTTATACCTAATACCTTGTAATAATTATTGTCATCCAACCGATTATCCTAGAGATAATGATTGATACAATTAATATATAGATATTCTATCATGGTAAAAATTCTAAACCATAATTAATGTGCTGTTAATTTTCCATACCGATAGAAGATCAAAGAAATAGCAAGTTTTGATATGAGAAATTTTGCGTGGTATATCAAATAAAATGACAGGATTTCAAATCCTTTATTCGTATATGTAAAAAAACAAAGCAAAAGTTTATTCAGTATTGACGATAAATATAAAATGTTCAGGTAACATTGACTGATCATAAATCCTCTTCTTCCTTTTCATCTGGCCCAAATAGGCGCAGAAAGAGTTTACTGAGCCGTGTTGTAATGTACATAGTCATGGTACTTGTCATTCCTTTTGTACTGAAAAGAATCAGAAATCAATTAATCAAAGAACAATTGTTACGTTGTGATAGATGCAATAGAAAAATGCAGAAGATAAACCAAAATGAGTACTATTGCAAGTATTGTAAAATTATAAGATTAGATGATCACTAGACGAGGTATAATTTTCAAACGCATATATTTGAAAAGATAGATTGACGGATAATTTAATACTATAAATGGAATTACAAACAGCATCAAAGATTAGTAAAATTCTGCTGCCTTATTGTCTTTTTTCATCAATACGATATCTCTTTCCCTGCATAGATTAAGATACAGTGTGACTGTAATCATTAAGAAAATTTTCCAATTAATTCAAAATCAATAGTTCAGCGAACGAAAGAAAATCAAAAATATTATGAGGGTTTTGTTATCCGAGATCTTACTTCATAGTTGACTTCAAACATTGTCAAGATATCTTGCAGGTTTTCACTCGCAGAGAACCTGCAAATTGTAATCCAATTTCTTTTTACGTTTGCTCTTATTTCACAAATATCATCTCGAGGAATTGTCATTGTTTCCACATCAAACCTAATCCGCAATTTCTCCTCCAATTGAGATTTAATAGGATCTATAGCCATTATCAGGATTTTTTGCATTATAGTGTCACGGAATTAACTTTCACAATATTATGATATTAAGTTGTTGAGATAAAAAGGCTTTGATAAAAACATAATCAGGCAATTACTTTTTGAAAAATCATATTTTAATAAGGATGGTAATTATAACCATTGAACATGACGTCTAATGTTGACGACGACAATAAACCATCAAAGAGTACGACACTAAAAGTAGCAGAAGCTGAGCAGCGAGACGTAGGCAGAAAAATAGCTCGAGTAGACCCTGCTGTTGCAGAAGCACTAAACATTATTAGCGGCGATGCTCTGGAGTTATCATCTCTTGGTAGAAAGACCACAGTATTAAGTTGGCCGGCCAAAGAGAGCGATAGAGGCAAAGGCCTTATCCGGATGGATGGTCTTATTCGAAACCGGTTAGATGTAGGGATTAACGATTTAGTCGAAATTAAAGTTGTAGAATCAAAAGTAGCCAAAGATATAACATTTGCTCCCACTGAGCCTTTAAGAATCATGGGTGCTGAGGAATATCTAGCTGAATATCTCAACGGGACACTTATGACAAAAGGTGACACGATCCCTATTAGTGTAATGGGGAGGCGAATTGATTTGGTTGTAATTTCAACGCATCCATCTGGTCCAGTCATAATAAGTGACACTACTCAAATAGTTGTATCCGAAGAGACCTCGAAAGCACTTCAAATATCCCAAGAAGGAGAGAGTGCTTCTATTACATATGAAGATATAGGAGGACTCGGTGATGCGGTAGCAAGAGTAAGAGAAATGATTGAACTTCCTCTAAGACATCCGGAATTGTTTAAAAGATTGGGTGTAGAAGCCCCTAAAGGAGTATTATTACATGGTCCTCCAGGAACTGGTAAAACTCTTTTGGCAAAAGCAGTAGCAAATGAGACAAATTCAAATTTCTTTACAATCGGAGGACCGGAAATAATGAGCAAGTATCATGGAGAGTCCGAGGAAAGATTACGAAATGTGTTCCAAGAGGCTGAAAAAAATGCTCCATCAATTATATTCATAGATGAAATCGATTCAATTGCACCAAAACGAGAAGAAGTAACTGGCGAGGTAGAGAGAAGAATAGTTGCTCAATTATTATCACTAATGGATGGTATGACCTCTAGAGGCAAAGTCGTGGTTATAGCAGCCACTAACAGGATAAATGCAATTGATCCCGCGTTGCGAAGACCAGGTAGATTCGACAGAGAGATTGAAATAGGTGTTCCAAACAGAGATGGGCGGCTTGAAGTTCTTCAGATTCATACAAGGGGAATGCCATTGGATAAAGATGTAGATTTACAAAAATTAGCAGATATTTCGCATGGTTTCGTAGGTGCGGACCTACAGGCATTAGCCAAAGAAGCTGCCATGAGGGCACTTAGAAGAGTTCTGCCTGATATCAATCTCTCTAGTGAAAGTATTCCTCTTGATACTTTAAGAAAAATCATTGTGAGAATGCAAGATTTTATGGATGTTATAAAAGAGACAGAACCTTCAGCCATGCGAGAGGTATTTGTAGAAGTACCCGATATTAAATGGGCAGATATAGGCGGCCTATCTACGATTAAACAAGAGCTTCAAGAAGCAGTCGAATGGCCATTAAAATATTTAGGTGTTTTTACTTATGCGGACGCAACACCACCAAAAGGGATACTTCTCTATGGACCACCAGGTACCGGTAAAACATTAATGGCAAAAGCAGCGGCGAATGAAAGTGAAGCTAATTTTATCAGTATTAAGGGACCAGAATTGCTTAGCAAATGGGTTGGAGAATCCGAAAAAGGGGTAAGAGAAATATTTAGAAAAGCTAGACAAGCAGCACCGTGTATAATTTTCTTTGACGAATTAGACGCTATTGCGCCGACGAGGGGAGGAAACCATGGTGATTCACACGTTACTGAAAGAGTAATTAGCCAATTTTTGACAGAGATGGATGGTTTGGAGATATTGACAAATGTTGTAGTAATAGCTGCAACAAACCGTCCTGATATAATAGACCCGGCTTTACTAAGACCGGGGAGATTTGATAGAATCTTGTATGTTCCACCACCAGATAGAGATTCTAGACTGCAAATACTCATGATCCATACTAAGAAAAAACCTCTATCTAATGATGTTAATATCGAAGATCTGGCAGACAAGACAGACGGATATACCGGAGCTGACCTTGCATCAGTATCATCAGCCGCGGTCATGTTAGCATTGAGAGAATACATTACAAAATATCCTGACTCAAAGGAAGCAGAGAGACAAACTAGTGAGTTGAAAATAAGCATGAAACATTTTGATGAAGCGATGAAAAAAATTCGACCATTATCAAGGCAAGAATTAGACATGTACAAGAATGTCGCCAATCAATTTGGAAGGGTAGACCGTTAACATACTAAACAATTTTTTTGCAAGAGTGCATTTACCAAATCAAGTCAACAATCCCTGGAGTCTCTTAATAAATATCAGTATTGTCTGAGGTATCGTAAGCCTATTACCTTGAAGATTTTTTCCATAAAAAAAGAATTAGAATTTAGTTATAGTCTACGTTCCCTTCAACTTTGTAATTGGTCCAATTTTCAAATACACAGATAACATCATCTCTTGTATCGCCTTTTTTTAGTAAGTGACCAAGACATATTGTTATACTTACATATTTTACATCAGAATCAATTAATAAAATTCAATCAAGCCATTTCTTTGATTTTATTTAGGAGACAAATCTTAACGGCATTTAAAAACTCAATCCCCTAAGCAAAGGTTTGTGTTTATTATATAACAATAAGATTCATCTTAACATCCATTACTACCATAATCATTAATTCAAAGCTTTTTGTTTCATAATCCTTGCCCTTGCATCGATTTTTCAATATCCAAAAGTTTTTGAATTCGTTTCTCTACAGGAGGATGAGTAGAAAATAAATTAAAAATGCTTCCTTTTGAAATTGCAGGTATTATAAAAAAAGCGTTATGACCTTCTATATGTCTTAGTTCCCTTGTTGGAACTCTATTCATATTTCCGCTAATTTTTAATAAAGCATTGGCCAGACTTTTTGGTCTTTGTGTCAATTGTGCTGCACCCCGATCAGCAGAAAATTCCCTATACCTAGAAATTGCCCTAATTACCAGAAAACTCACAATCCATGTAACAAAGGAGACTGCAATTATTATGATCATTGCACCTCCGTTATTACGATCTCTTCCCATTCCATACATACTTCCAAAAAAACTAAACTGCATAATCTGCCAAGCAATAGTTGAAAATAAACTAGCAAGGGTAATTACCATTACATCTCTATTTTTTATATGTGTCAGTTCATGTGCCAACACACCCTCAAGCTCATCATAATCCAACAGGCCCAACAAACCAGTAGTTACTGCTACTACAGAACTACTATGACCTTTTCCTGTTGCAAATGCATTAGGAATTTGGCTATTTACAACGGCTATTTTAGGTTTAGGCAAGTGATTGACAGATGCAAGATGTTCCACCATCAGGTGTAGATTCTCATACTGATCCTTAGTTACAATTTTAGCTCCTGTACTCCAAAGAACTATTTTATCTGAAAAATACCATTGACTTAAAATTAAAATAGCCGAAATTAGTATAATAGGAATAAATCCTAGCCCCAAGTAAGCTAAGACCGTTATAAAGACTATATACAAAATAGCCAAAATACTTAAGCATGTGATTATCCTTATTGTTAGACCAGGATCCCGTTTTCTCCAAGAGTTTGTCATTTCTTTTCTACGTATATACAATTGTTTTTTTCCTATTTAATCATATTAGAAAATTTTTGATCGGGTTAATTAATGACATAAAATAGCTTTGAACATTCCATGAATTTATTACCTTTTGCAATATCCATCTAAAAAAAATTTACGTTATGTTCAGGATATGGAAACTCCATGAATTTTGCAGTTGCTCTGCCCACATTTAACCCATAGAAATGACTAACAAGGTGAAGCGCAAGTGCAATGCCAGAAGTTACTCCAGCGGATGTAAAGATTTTTTGATCACTTGTAAAAAGAACGTTTTTCTTAATCATTGCACCAGGTGCCGACTCATGAAGAAAATTAAATGTTCTCCAATGTGTAGTAGCCATTTTTCCGTCCAATAATCCTGCTTTACCTATGAGGCTTGACCCAGTACATACTGATGCGGTCAGTCGTGAATTTTGAGAAAGGTTTGAAATTTTTTGAAGGAGTGATTTATTATTAACTTCCGTACGTGTTCCCCATCCACCAGGCACTATAAATAGGTCAAGGTTGGGACAATTATCAAAAGCATAGTCAGGAAATAATTGCAATCCACCGCTTGCTTTTATTGGACATAACTTTTCTGCCACTAAAAAAATTTTAAAAGGAGAACTGGTCTTGTCTCTCTTCTCCTCGTCCAACCTAGTTACAGAAAAAACTTCAAATGGACCCGCAACGTCAAGAACTTCTACATTATCAAAAATTAATATTGCAACTGTTTTGAGTTCTGTGCCATGTTTCACTTTTACATGTGACATATATAAATTCAAACCAGGACCATTTTAAGTTTCACTGATGAGAGTTTACTTACATATGTTATTTACTTATATTTCGTTAGCTGCTAGACCCTCTCATTTTCTATTTTATTTTTTCACATAGAAATCACCCATTGTTTTTTATGTATCATAAAGTCTAATGAGTCTGTACGATATATGTAATCATCCATAAACTGTTCGTTGAATCATTTCACATGAACGACTAACTATTTATTTATTGTAAACTGATCAATTTCATGATAGCCAATGCATTTGCTGCCAACAAACGAGGAGAGAAATTAGAACCGATTAAATATGAATTAGGACCCCTCAAGCCTGATGAAATTGACATAGAAGTCGAATTTTGCGGAATTTGTCGTAGTGATTTACACATGTTAAAAAATGACTGGGGTCTAACAAAGTATCCGTTTGTTCCAGGACATGAGATCGTTGGTAGAGTGTCTTCAATAGGTAGTATGGTTACTCATCTGAAGATAGGTCAAAGAGTAGGTGTAGGTTGGAGATCAAGATCATGCCAGACTTGCATGCAGTGTTTGAGTGGTCACCATAATCGTTGTTTGAATGGAGAAGACGTCATCGTAGGAAGACATGGTGGATTTGGAGACAAAGTTCGTTGCCAGGCATTATGGGCATTCCCACTTCCAGATAATTTAGAGTTTAGGTCAGCCGGCCCCCTATTCTGTGGCGGTATCACTGTTTTCAGCCCCATCGTCCAAAACAACATCAATTCAACCGATCATGTTGCTGTCGTAGGAATAGGTGGGTTGGGACATATGGCTCTTTTATTCTTGAGAGCATGGGGATGTGAAGTCACTGCGTTATCCTCTAATTCGAAAAAAGAAAAAGAAGCTAAAAAGTTAGGTGCACATCATTTTCTAAATTCCAACAGTTTGGATGACCTCAAGTCTTTTTCGAATAAGTTTAATTTAGTCATCGTTACCACGAATGTGCAATTAAATTGGGATGCATATATTAATTCATTGGCTCCTGGTGGCAAATTACATATTGTAGGTGCCGTTGATCAGGTTAAAGCGGCGGTGTTTCCCTTTATTTCACAAGAAAGGTCAATGGGAGGTTCACCGACTGGAGGTCCTGCTACAATAACAAGAATGCTAGACTTTTGTAAAAGACATAAGATCAAACCAATCATAGAGGAATTCCCATTGTCAAAAGTAAATGAAGCATTAAATCATCTGGAATCCGGAAAGGCCAGATACCGGATTGTTCTAAGAAATGACTTTTGAGAAATGTCTTTAGAGAATCAGAATACTTGATTTTTTATGGTTTGACGATTCAATAAATTGTGATTGCTTATCCATATAACTTGTAGGAATTGGGACATAAATCAACTTCTTTTTCCTAATTATCGATTATTAAATCCCTGATCAAGATTTCAAATTATATGTCCCAAAATTCCAACCTCTATTTACAAGATTAAGAAGGTCAAATTATTACAACATTTGTTTATTTGTTCATTTTCTTATTGGTATACTAAATGTAAATTTAGAACCAGATATTTTATTATTAACATCGTAACAATTTTCTGCCCAGATTCTGCCCTCATGAGCTTCAATTATCTTCCTTGAAATATAAAGTCCTAAGCCTGTTCCGCTCCTTGATTTGGATACAAATTTCGTAAAAAGTTTAGGTAATACTTCTGAATCTATACCAGTTCCTGAGTCAATAATACTTAGTGTTAATTCATTTGATTGTTGATTCTTGCATAATTTAATTTGGATCTTACCATCTTTTGTGAACTCTACAGCATTCTCTAATAGGTTCATAATAACTTGAATTATTCTTATTCGATCGGCATAAATCAGCCCAAATTCTTTTTTCTGAGGATTAGTTTTGGTATCAAGAAATGAATTTTCTGACACATATTCAATTTCTATCTGCTTCTTATTCAACAGATGGATATTGTTGTTATATTCCTTTACAATTTCCACCACTAACTTATCTAAATTAAATATTTCTTTATTTAAAATCAGCAACTCATTTTCTAATTGAGTAACATCCAACACTCTATCTATCAATCTAGCAAGACGCTTTGTACTCTGATTGATAGTGACTATAAATTTGTTACAAGATTCAATATTTCCTTTTGAATTCATTAATATATCAGAAAACCCTAATAGTAATTGTACTGGATTCCTGAGTTCATGAGCTGCGACATTTATAAATTCCTTTTGAAGTCTATCTTGTATCTTAAGCTTATCGTATAACTCAGATTGATTCCATAATGCTTCAAATATGGAAGCATAAGATTTTGAAATCCTAAAGCTATTTGAATATGAGGTAAGTCCTATGGATTGTAATATATCCATAGTTGGTATATTACGAGATTCGATTAGCAAGGATTTTTTCTTATCCACTATCAAGAAACCAATTTCTGTAAAAAGTCTACTATTAAGAAGTTTTAACCTAAAATTTTCTACGCCATTAAATTGATATTCTAATTGAATATCGTTTATCTCACTGTTATCAGGAACTTGGTCATTGAATTTATCAAATATCATTTTAATCTGCTTCTGCTGCTTCTCGTCCATTTTTTCAGCGATAAGAATCCTGATATCCAACTCGCTTTTAGTTAGGGCAATATTTTTTAAGAATTGCAGAGTCCCGATATTTACCTGCCTGAGGAATGAATTAAAACTTGGTAGAATCGCCAGTATCTCAGTTTCTGCAGACATCATTAAAGTTTTAACAAGGTTCATTGATTCCATTGGATCGTCTATTGTTTCTATAAAAGATACCTCGGTCTCATCCTCTAATGATTTTATTATTCGACCCGGATCTTTGCCATTCTTCCATACTTCATCAAATCCTTTTGAAAAATGCTCCAAGTAAGAGGGATCATTGCTATATAATATACTTTCACCTGGAGAATTATCGCCAGCTCTCTTGATAGCAACCGCTAGATCTAAATCTGTGACAATATAATTAATCGAAAAAACATTTTTGCTATGCTTAACCTCAATTCCTAAGTTGAGTAATTCCTTAATCATCTCGAAATTGTCCCGGTTAATTTCAACAATAATCCGTATTCTTTTAGGGAACTCTGTTTCTTTGCTTCTCAATAAAGATAGCAAGGGTCTAGTAAGATAATTTATATTATATTGTAATCCTTCAATGGAGGTGCAAATGTTAATTTCAGTAGCGTTTAATAGGATTTTAGAAATTACATCTTCTATTATTATATCGCTTGACTCTTCAATTAATTTTGTTTCATAGGATTTAATTCCCTCTTTTAATTCTCTGATTCTCTGCATAGCGGGTATTGCATTCTTCCATAGAGTATCGAATACGAATTGGCCCTGTTCAACTACTTCATCAACATTACTATATATAACTTCTGTCAGGGGTTGAGCTTCTCGAAGAATGGTCGTAGCCATATATTCATGATCATTTACAGCAATGCCCCCTTTGAGACCATCCAAGTGTCTTAATTCAGTTACAGTTTTAATTAATTCCTCACAATAGGTCAAGTTCTCTTTGGTTATTATGGTAATACATCTAATTTTACCTCCACGGGCAAGGATATCCCGATAACCATTATAGTACTGGGGAATTTTTATAACAATAGATGGAGCTTTATGATCAAATGCAATGTCCATTTTACGCTTAGTATTTTCCATAAATTCTACACCTCTTCCGACCGCGTTATTCGCGCCATATATAATCTGAGTATTTTTGTGAAGATGAAAATCCTGATGTGACAATGCCTTTTTTTCACGCTCCCTAGAGGCCAAGGATATCTCTCTTTACGAGCAGATATATATAAAACCTATATAATATATTCAAAATAATTTCTTATATGTAAACCTCTCTCAATGGCAAATAGAATAGATACATTATTGAAAACATACATTAAGATTCATTACTGACAAATTCCTAAGTTAACCATGTAGTGGAGGTAAAACCCATTTGTATTTACATGAATGTTCTCCATCATTATACAGTATTTATACCGAATACATGCATAATTAATATAAACATAATTTTAGTTAAAAACACTGAATCTAAGGATAGTTTAGACTACTAAATACGATTATTTCCGGGAATAGGATTTACTCAACGTCCCACACTGTAGTTTGGAACTAGGACTTGACAGAAATAAGCTGGGAGTTTCAAAATTGTTTTTATATATTAAAAAAAACTAAACTAACAAACGATCAATTTAGAATTATCATACT